>JAURHQ010000160.1 GCA_030833185.1 Gammaproteobacteria bacterium
CGATATGGTGCGGGTCGGTGGTCTCACGTATCGCTGCGAACCGGCGGCGGCCATGGGGCAGCGCATTTCAGATCTGCGACTGGAGGGCAAACCAATCGACGCCGCGCGCCAGTACAAGGTCGCCGGCTGGGCCTCGGTGCAGGAGCACGTCGCCGGGCCGCCGATCTGGGACGTGGTGGCGAGCTACCTGAAGTCTGCGCCCCAACTGGCCCCGCCCACCATGAACCAGCCGGTGCTGCGCGGGGTAGACGGCAATCCCGGCCTCGCCTGATGCGCGCGCTGGCGCTGCTGATGCTGGTGCTCAGCGGCGGCGCGCTTGCCGCCGGTCCGCGCTGGCAGCCGGCGACGGTCGACTTGCCGGTGCGACAGGTGGGTCCGCACAGCTACTACGTGGAAGGCGTGCTCGCCGATTCCTCGGCGAAAAACCAGGGGTTCATGTCGAACGCCGGCTTTGTGGTGACCACCGATGGCGTGGTGGTGTTCGACGCGCTGGGCTCGCCGGCACTGGCGCGGCGGCTGCTGGCCATCATCGCGCGCTACACCGACCAGCCGGTGCGACGGGTCATCATCAGCCACTACCACGCCGACCACTTCTACGGCATTCCCGCGCTACGCGAGGCGGGCGCCGAAATCTGGGCGCACGACGCGGCCCGCCTTTATCTGCATTCCGAGGCCGCCACGCGGCGTCTGGCCGAGCGGCAGCAGAGCCTTGGTCCCTGGCTGGGCGCTGGCTTTGCGCTGCCGACACCCGATCGCTGGCTGACGGCGGATGAAAGCTTCACGCTGGGCGGACTCAAGTTTCGGCTGGTACACATCGGCCCGGGGCACGCGCCGGAAGATCTGGCGATGCTGGTGGCGCCAGACGGCGTGCTCTACGCGGGCGATGTGGTCTACGCCGGCCGCGTGCCCTTCGTCGGTGAAGCCGACACCGGCCTGTGGTTGAACGCGCTGGAACAGCTCAAGCAAATCCCGGCGCGCGTGCTGGTGCCCGGGCACGGGCCGGCCTCGCAGAGCCCTGCGGCCGATTTGGCGCTGACTACGCGCTATCTGCGTTATCTGCGCGAGACCATGGCGCAGGCGGTGGCCGATTTCGTCCCCTTCGACGAGGCCTACGCCAATACCGACTGGACGGCGTTCGCCTCACTGCCTACCTTTGCAGTCGCCAACCGTGCCAACGCCTATAACGTCTATCTGCAAATGGAACAGAGCGCCTTGAAGCCATGACCCGCAAACCCGCCAAAAAAGCCGCTGCCAAAGCGACCGCCGCGCCCGCCCCGGAGACCATGGACGAGCACCGTCGCAGCATGATCAGCCGGCTGCGGCGGATCGAAGGCCAGCTGCGCGGCATTCAGGGGATGATTCAGGCCGACGCCAACTGCGAGGCCGTAGCGCAGCAGGTGGCCGCCGCCCGCCGCGCGCTGGACCGCGCGTTCTACGAAATCATTGCCTGCACGATGGAAGCCGAGATCGACGCCTCGCCCGACCTCCGCGCAGCCCGCGCGGTCGGTGGGCACATTTCCCGCATCCTCTCCAAATACGGCTGATCCAGCCTACTCCACGAAGCGCGGCTGATAGGCCGGCAGCGGCTCGATCGCCGCGTAGTGCGCGGCGAGATCAGCGACGCTGAAGGGCGTGTCCCGGAATACTTCGTGTACTTCGCGCGGCGGCGTCCACAGCGCGGTCTTGCGACCGTTAAACGTGAAGCACTGGCCGTTGAAGCGCGCGGCATCCTCACTGGCCAGCCACACCAGCCCCTGCGCCACCTCCGTCGGTGATCCAAAGCCCAGCGCAGCGGGCGCCGGCGCCGGTTCCCCCTTGGCGGCGGCCGCTTTCGCCGCTTGCGTAAACACCACGTCGGTCATCTCGGTGGCCGCGATCGGCCAGAACGAATTGCAGCGGATATTGGCCCGCGCCAGTTCCATCACCCAGGTGTACATCAGGCCCAGCATGCCGGCCTTGGCGGCGGCGTAATTGCTTTGCCCAAAGCCACCGGCCAGTCCTGAAGAGGACGTGATGTTGATGATGTGCCCGCCGCCCTGCTCTTTCATCGCCAGCGCCGCGTGCTTGCCGCAGGCCCAGGCGCCGCGCAGATGCACCGCGATGACCTCGTCGAAGTCTTCGTCGCTCATCTTGAGCAGCGTGCGGTCGCGCACCTGGCCCGCGTTGTTGATCAGCACGTCGATGCCGCCGAAGACTTCGACGCAGGTGCGGACCAGCATGGCGCAGACCTGTGAATCCGCCACCGACCCGACTACGCCCACCGCCTCACCGCCGGCCGCCGCGATGAGTTTGGCGGTTTCTGCCAGCGCTGCGGCGTTGGTGCCGTTGATGACAACCTGAGCGCCGGCCTTCGCCATTTCTACCGCCACCGCCCGACCCAGTCCGCGCGACGAACCCGTGATGACTACCCGTTTACCTGCAAGCTTCGACATCAATATTTTTCCTTAAAATCAGCTCAGAAACTGTCCAGCGCGTCGAGCTCATCGATCGCGACCGCCATCCGGCGGATGAATTCCAGCGAGGTCGCCGGCGGCTGCATGGCCGGCGCATCCGGCGGCTGCCCCAAGGTGCCGGTCCACCAGGCCAGCGCGGCAAAAAGCTGCTGGCGATAGAGGCGGAAGGCGTCTGCAAAATCGATCCGCGGCCCACCGCGCGCGTAGAGTTCATCGAGATAGTACTGCACCAGTTCCTGCTCCCAGGCGCGGCGCTTTTCCGGCACGGTGCCGGTCGAGAGGCAGTAGGCGACGTCGCGCGACCAGTTGCCTTTGCAGCAGTTCTGCCAGTCGTTCACGCCCATCTCGCCGTCCGGCCGGATAAACCAGTTTTTAAGGTGCAAATCGTTGTGGGTGAACATGCGCGGCAACTCGGCGTGGCGCGCCACGCAGGCAAGCGTCGCCGGCCAGACCGCCGGCTCGCGCGCAAAGAGCCGCGGCGGGATGACGGCCCTGGCCTGCGTGAAGCCGCGAATACAAGCCTCGGCAAAGCCGGCGTCCACCGCGGTGATGGTGAAAAACGTCTCCCATTTGGAAAACGGCGCCAGCGTGGTCTCAAGCTCCGGGGACTCGTAGTAGCGCCCGTGCGTCGTCGCCAGCAGCCGCAGCTGGCTTTTCACCTGGTCCTTGCTGAGGTCGGTCTCCATGGTGCAGAACTCGACTTCGCCACGCAGGTCGCGCATCACGATGATGGAGTTGAGCGTCTGCGCATCGTAGCGGGCGTAGAGGGCTTCGGGCGCGATCACGCCCAGCGTCGGCCGCACCCGCGTGTAGAAGTTGACCTCCGCCTGCACGCCTTCGTTCATGCCCAGCATGTAGCGGCTCTCCAGGCTTTGCGTGCCCTTGCAGAACACGCTGCGCGGCAGACCGGCCGCCTCGCCCGCGGCATTCCAGCGCAGCTCGATGCGGCGCCGGTTGGAGGTGCCGTCGTCGCGCGGGCCAAGCCCGTGCGCGACGACCTGCGCGCCCGGCACCGCCTTGCCCAGCACATCCGTCAGCCATTCAGCGGTGATCGACTCATAGCTCGGCGGCATATCGTTCGCCGTGCGCGGGACAATCGGCGAGCGCTGTTCGGCTTCAAATCGCGCTTTGATTTCCTGAAAGCTGATGGGCATGGCCTTGCTCCTGGGCGATGACTGGGGTGAAGGGCTACACGGCCTCAATGGCGCCGATGCGATGTGCCTGAACGCCGGCGGTCGCGAGGGCCGCCAGCGCGCGCGGCGCCACCGCCGCCGGCAGGGCGATCAGCAGGCCGCCCGAGGTCTGCGGGTCAAACAAGAGCGCGGCGAGCGTCTCGTCGCTGGCCACGCCGTCGATCGCAATGGCCGGATCGAGGCGCGCGTTCTGCCGATGCAGGCTGCTCCGCACGCCGCTGGCCGCCAGCGCCAGTGCGTCCGGCAACACGGGCAGCGCCGCCGCATCGAGTCGCGCCCGGTAACCACCCCGGCGCAGCATTTCGGCCAGATGGCCGGCAAGGCCAAAGCCCGTCACATCGGTCAGCGCATGAACGGGCATCTCGGCCAGCACCCGCGCCGCCACCGCGTTGGTCGCCAACATGCTGGCGAGACAGGCGTCGATGGCGCTCGCCGAGGCCAGCCCGCGCATCGCAGCGGCCAACACCACGCCCGTGCCCAGCGGCTTGGTCAGCAGCAGCACGTCGCCCGCCTGCGGGCGGTCCTTGCGCGCGAGCTGAGCAGGGTCCAGATGACCGTTCACCGCCAGCGCGAGCGACAGCTCAGCGCCCTCGGCGGTGTGGCCGCCGACCAGCAGGGCGCCGTCGGCATTCAGCGTGGCGATCGCGCCCGCCAGCACCTGGGTCAGGTCCCGCTGCATCAGGCCCGGGGCGGCCAGCGGCAGCGTCACATAGGCCAGCGCCGACTGCGGCGTCGCGCCCATGGCGTAGAGATCTGACAGCGCGTGCGCCGCGGTGATGCGCCCGAACAGATAAGGGTCAGCGCCGAAGCTGCGAAAACCGTCGATGCTATGGACGGCCGCGCGGCCCGCGGGCACCAGCGTCACGGCGGCATCGTCGGCAGCGTGCAGGCCGGCCAGCACGTCCGCACGCGTGCCCTGCAACTGCAGATCGCGGATTGCCGCACGCAGAATCTCGGCGCCTACTTTGGAGCCGCAGCCGCCGCAGCGCATGGCGAGCGGACCCAGTGCGGCCAGCGCCGGCGACGCGTGCGGTGCAGCCATGTCAGGGATATCAGGCATGGCCAGCGGCAGCTGCTGGAAGCGACGCATGAAACGCCGGTCGATGAAGTCCTTCCAGTGCCAGACCCAGGTCCCGCGCAGGCGCCAGCGGCCGCGTAGCGCGATGGCCGACCGCGGCCCGGTAGCGAGGATCGCCAGCGCGTCGCCTTGGGCGTGGTAGGCGCGCAGCGGCTGGCCGGCCGCGGCGCGGCGCAGGTTCTCCGCCAGCGGCGGACCCTGGCGCACGGCGTATACCCCCGCTTTGGGCCGCGCCGCGCCCTCCACGCTGGCACAGTCGCCGGCGGCAAACACGAACGGATGCGACACCGACTGCAGTTGGGCGTTGACCCGCACGAATCCGTCGGTATCGACGGCGAGCCCGGCGGTCGCCAGCCAGGGGGCCGGTGCGGCCTGCGTCACCCACAGGGTTTCGTCGGCGGCGAAGCGCTGCCCGGCGGCGCTGATGAGCTGGCCGTCGGCGACTTCCTCAATGCGCGTTGCGAGATGCAGCGCGATACCGCGGTCCGCGAGTACGGTGGCCAACGCGCGCCCGGCGCCGGGCGCATGGCCCGGCAGCAGCCGCTCGCTCGCGGTGTAGAGCGCAAGCTGGACGCGCAGCGGCTGGCCTGCCGCATCGCGCAACTGGCGCAGGCGGTAGTCGACCGCCAGCGCAAGTTCAAGCCCGCCCGCACCGCCGCCCACCACCGCGATGCGGAGCGGTCGCGTCGCGTCTTGCACCCGCGCGAGCAGCGCCTGCCAGCGGGGATAGAACCGCGCAATGGGTTTCACCGGCGTGAGCCCCGCGCCCTCGCGCAGGCGCGCGGGCAGCGCCGGCGTGATGCCCGCGTTGATCGACAGCACATCGAAGGCCAGCGGCGGGCGGTCGGCAAAGCGCAGGCGACGGCCTTCAAGGTCGATGCCCGTCACGGTGGCATCCACAAACCGCGCGCCGGCAAAGCGCGCCAGCGCGTGGAGGTCCACGTGCATCTCCTCTGGCGTGTAGTGACCGGCAATCAGGCCGGGCAGCATGCCGGAATACGGCGCGCTGCTGCCCGCGCTTACCAGCGTGATGCGCAGGCCGGGCTGCGGGCGCATGCCAAAGCGTTTGAGCACGGAGAGGTGGGCGTGACCGCCGCCCAGCAGGACGAGGTCGGTAACGGGCGGCGTCATGCGCTAGCCGTTCCGGCAACCGGCGTCGCGGCGGCGTCCTGAGGGCGGGCAGACAGCCCGCAGGACGCGCATCGACAAGCTTATTTCTTCAGCCGGATCGGCAGTTCCGCAAAGCCCGACACGTGCGTGTTGGGAATGCGGTGCCCTTCACCCGCGCGCTCCATCCGCGACAGCACCGGCAGCAGCGCTTTCAGCGAAGCGCGCAGTTCGGCCTTGGCGAGGTTGGTGCCGAGGCAAAAGTGCGCGCCGAAGCCGAAGGTGATGTAAGGATTGGGGTCGCGCGTGATGTCGAACTTGTAGGGGTCCTTGAACACCGTGTCGTCGCGATTGGCGGAGGGATAGAACATGCACACCGTGTCGCCTTCACGGATTTTTTTATCCAGCAGCTGGAAGTCTTCGGTGGCCGTGCGCAGAAAGCTGATCACGGGCGAGGTCCAGCGCAGGATTTCATCCACCGCGTTGCCGATGAGCTTGGGATTGTCCTGCAGCAGCTTGATCTGCTCGGGGTGTTCGAGCAGCGCGACCACGCCGCCGGTGGTGGCGTTGCGGGTGGTGTCGTTGCCGGCGCCAATCAGCAGGAAGAGATAGCCGATGAGCTGCTGATCGGTCTGTTTTTCGCCGTGGATTTCGGCGTTCACCAGCCGGTTGATGAAGTCCGACGGGCCGCCGCCCGGCTTCCTGTGGTCGCTGATCAGATATTCCAGATAGAGCCGGAATTCATTCATCGAGCGCTCGGCCGCCTGCCAGTTGGTTTCGCCGGGCAGGACATGTTCCGGCGGCACTTCGCCAATGATGGCGTTGGACCAGACGAGGATTTTCTTCCAGTCATCCGGCGCCAGCCCGATGATCTCCCCGGTCGCCGCGAGCGGCAGCTTGGCGGTGAGGTGATGCACGAGGTCCACTTCGCCATGCCGTTCCAGATCCGCCACAAACTCGTTGGTGAACTGCGCCGCCAGTTCGTCGAAATGCGTGGCGAAGGCGCGCATGCAGCCCTGCGTGAACGCCCAGCTCGAAAGTTTGCGCACTTCGCGGTGGCGCGGGTCGTCCATGAAGGTCATGTCCGGCGGTTCGTTTGGGTCCCAGCCGCGGGATTTACCAAACTCGTCCACCCCGCCGCGCAGCAGCTCGGTTTCGGTCTTCAGCGCGAGCCGCAGGCGCGGGCCGCCGTTGATGAACGTGCGGGGCCGCTCGGAGATGGCCATGACTTCCGCGTAGCGGGTGACCGCCCAGAAGGGTTCGATGTCATCGCGCTCGTACCAGAACACCGGCGCTTCGCGGCGCATGAGGTCCCAGTCGGCCCAAGGGAAACCCTCGCTGTAGCGTCCCGGACTGTGGATGTTGATCTGGTCGAGATTCAAGGCCATGAGAACTCCCCTCGTTCTACCGGCGCGCGCGCCGGCCGCTGCGTTTGTTTTCCGAAGCCAGACGGGCCTCTGCGGGCCCTTTGCTTGGTGGGTGGAGTATCTAGGGCCGACGCGCGCGAAGTCCAGCAAACGCCCGGGCGGCGATCACACGGCGGGACATTTGTGGCGACGCACCATAAACTTCGCCGCGACCCGCCATGCTGGCGCGGATACCTTTTCACCTCAGGGATGCCAAACCGCCATGAACCTCGACCGCGTCGACTCCGGGCGTAACCCGCCGGAAGAATTCAACGTCATTATCGAAATCCCGATGAACGCCGACCCCGTGAAATACGAGGTCAACAAGGACACCGGTGCGCTGTTCGTCGACCGCTTCATGCTGACGGCGATGCATTATCCGTGTAACTACGGCTACATCCCGCACACCATTGCCGACGACGGCGACCCGGTGGACGTGCTGGTCGTCACGCCTTTCGCCGTGACCACCGGGGCGGTCATTCGCTGCCGCCCGGTCGGCGTGCTGAAGATGATCGATGAAGCCGGCGGCGACGCCAAACTGCTGGCCGTGCCGATCGACCAAATCCTGCCTATCTACCGCCACTGGCAGCGGCCCGAAGACCTGCAGCCCGAGCGCCTGCTGCAGATCCAGCATTTCTTCGAGCACTACAAGGATCTCGAACCCGGCAAATGGGTGAAGGTAGAAGGCTGGGGCGGACCGGAAGAGGCCATGGCCGAAATCGTCGCCGGCATCGCGCGCTACAACGACGCGGAAGTGAAGCCGAAGTTCTAGGGAACGGGGACATCGCTGCCCTTGTCGGCGCGGCGCGGGCGGCGCGACACGCTTTGGCTCCGTTACACTGCGCACCGCGCTGCTGGAGGAATCCAAATGAAACTCGAAACCCTGTTGCCCCTCGGAAAGGTCGACCCCGGCCTGCGCGAGCCCGGCACGCCCTTCGACATCACGCGGCTGGTACATGACGCGCAACTGCTGGAATCCCTCGGCTACGACGCGCTGATGTTTGAGGAAACCAAGCAGGATCCCTTCATCTGCCTCGGCATCGCCGCCGAGGCCACCAAGACGCTGGGCATCGGCACGGCGGTGGCCATTGCCTTTCCCCGCAGCCCCGCGGTGACCGCGCTCTCTGCGTGGACGCTGCAAAAGATTTCGCGGGGTCGGTTCACCCTCGGCCTCGGCACGCAGGTGCGGGCCCATATCGAGCGCCGCTTCGGCGGCCAGTGGCATCCGCCGGGCCCGTGGATGCGCGAATACGTGCT
>JAURHQ010000161.1 GCA_030833185.1 Gammaproteobacteria bacterium
ACCCGGAGCGGGCTTAATGTCGTTAAGGCGCATGATCAGACCTCTTTCACGGAGAGCAGGTAGTGAATCTTGTTCACCATGCCGCGATTAGCGGGTGTGTCGTCTACCTGCACCGTGTGGTGCATGCGACGCAGGCCCAGGCCGGTGACGCAGGCGCGGTGCTCTACGATTCGACCGGCCGGACTTTTAATCAACGTCAACTCAAGCTTCTTGGAGTCGCTCATGGCCATTAACCCTGAATCTCTTCGACCGATTTACCGCGCTTGGACGCCACGTAGTCGGGGGCGGCCATGCCTTGCAGCCCCTTGATCGTGGCGCGGACCACGTTGATCGGATTCGACGAACCAATGCACTTGGCGAGCACGTTGTGCACACCCAGCACCTCAAACACGGCGCGCATGGGCCCCCCCGCGATGATGCCGGTACCGGTGGAAGCCGGCTGCATATAGACCTTCGCTGCGCCGTGCTCACCCGTGACCGGGTACTGCAGCGTGTCGCCGTGGAGAGCAATCGTGCTCATATTGCGGCGCGCGTTTTCTAGCGCCTTTTGGATCGCAGCCGGGACCTCGCGGGCCTTGCCTCGACCCATGCCAACCCGACCAGCCCCGTCGCCCACCACAGTCAACGCTGCGAAGCCGAAGATCCGGCCGCCCTTGACCACTTTTGCAACGCGGTTTACCGCCACCAGCTTTTCCTGGAAGCCTTCCGGGCTATCGCCCATGCCGTCATTAGCGCTCATAAATGCACCACGCTGGATAGTTAGAACTTCAGTCCGCTTTCGCGGGCTGCGTCAGCCAGCGCCTTAACGCGGCCATGATATTTGAAGCCGGCGCGGTCGAACGCAACGGTATCAACCCCAGCCGCGAGTGCTCGCTCGGCGACTAGTTTCCCGACCGCAGCGGCGGCCTCGACGTTGCCGCCATTGGGCATGCTCTCGCGCAGGTCTTTTTCGACCGACGACGCAGCAGCCAGCACCTGGCTGCCATCGGCGGTGAACACCTGGGCGTAAATATGCCGCGGCGTACGGTGGATGCTCAGACGCGTAGCGCCCAGCTCCCTGATGTGGCGGCGGGCCTGTTTGGCTCGTCGCTGGCGTGATTCCTTTTTGTTCATGGCTTACCGCTCAGGTCTTCTTCGCCTCTTTGCGCAGGATCTTCTCACCTGCGTACTTCACTCCCTTACCCTTGTAGGGTTCGGGGCGGCGGTAGGCGCGGATGTTAGCCGCGACCTGTCCGACTTTTTGTTTGTCGACACCCTTGACGAGGATTTCCGTTTGAGTTGGCGTCTCAATGGTGATGCCGTCCGGCACGGGGAAGTCGACGGGGTGAGAAAAGCCCAACGTAAGGCTCAGCACATCCCCTTTGGCCTGGGCGCGATATCCGACGCCCACAATCTCGAGTTTCTGCTCAAACCCTTTTGCGACGCCCTCAACCATGTTGAAGAGGATGGCGCGGGCGGTGCCGGCCTGCGCTCGGGCGGTCGCGGCCTCGCTACGCGGCACGACGTTCAGCACGTCCCCGTCCATGGCGAGGGTCACGTCGCTGTGCAGCAGATGCGCCAACGTACCCTTAGGTCCCTTGATGTTCACAGCCTGACCCGACACGTCCACCTGGACTCCGGCGGGCAGGTTAATTGGCTTTTTCGCTACGCGAGACATGGCTTTTCTCTAGTAAACCGAACAGATGACTTCGCCGCCGATACCCTGTGCACGCGCTTCCCGATCGGTCATCAGGCCCCGGGAGGTCGAGACGATCGCGACGCCCAGACCACCAACCACGCGCCAGCTCGTCGGTTGCCTTGTAAACACGCAGGCCAGGCCGGCTGACCCGCTCGATCTTCTCGATGACGGGGCGACCCTGGTAGTACTTCAGTTCAATCACCATCGTCGGGTGAGTGCCCGTGGTGTCCATCCGGTAACCGGAAATATAGCCCTCGGTCTTGAGAACCTCGGCGATCGCCTGCTTCTGTTTTGACGCCGGCACCAGCGTCTCGCGTTTGGCACGGGCCTGCGCGTTACGGATGCGGACGAACATGTCGGCGATGGGGTCTTGCATGCTCATGGTCGAATTAACCTTGTTTCTTGGCCGTGTTCTTCGGCGATTACCAGCTGGCCTTTACCAGGCCGGGCACGTGGCCCTCCATGGCAAGACGGCGTAACTCATTTCGGCCCAGACCGAACTTGCGATAGTAACCGTGCGCACGCCCAGTCAGGCGGCAGCGGTTGCGAATTCGCGACGGGCTGGAATCGCGCGGCAGCTTGGAGAGCTTGATACGCGCCTCGTCGCGGGCTTCAAACGACATCTTGCTGTCGGTAATCACGGCCTTCAGCGCCGCACGCTTCGCCGCAAACTTCCTGGCAAGCTTGATGCGCTTCAGCTCGCGATTGACCATCGAGGTCTTGGCCATGGTTCTACCCTCTCAGCGGGAATTGGAAGGCGGCCAGCAGGGCGCGGCCTTCTTCATCGGTTTTGGCGGTGGTTGAAATACAGATATCCATGCCCCGGATGGCATCAACCTTGTCGTACTCGATCTCGGGGAAAATGATCTGTTCCTTCACACCGAGCGTGTAATTTCCACGACCATCAAAGGCACGACCGTTCACACCACGGAAGTCCCGGATGCGCGGCATGGCGACGTTGATGAGGCGGTCAAGGAACTCATACATCCGGTCCCGACGCAGCGTGACTTTGGCACCCACGGCCCAGCCTTCGCGCAGCTTGAATGCCGCGATTGATTTCCGTGCCTTGGTCACTACCGGCTTCTGGCCGGAAATGTCAGCAAGTTCCTTCACGGCGTTCTCAAGTACCTTCTTATCGCCCAGCGCTTTACCCAGGCCCATGTTGATGGTGACCTTAGTAATCCGCGGCACTTCCATCACCGAGCCGTATTTGAACTGGTCCATCAACTGGGTGACGACCTTCTCTCGGTAAAATTCCTGCAATCTGGCCATGGTCAGCTCTTCCCGTGCCGCTTAAACGTCAACGACTTCGTTATTGGATTTGAAAACGCGCACCTTGCGCCCATCCTCAAGCACCTTCACGCCAACGCGGTCTGGTTTCTGAGTCATCGGGTTGTACAGCGCGACGTTGGAACGATGGATGGCCGCTTCCTTCTCGACGATAGAACCAGGCGTTCCCGCAGCCGGATTGGGCTTGGTGTGTCGCTTGACCACGTTTACGCCTTCCACGACCACCTTTTCTGCGGCCACCAGCACCCGCAGCACCTTGCCGCGCTTGCCCTTGTCTTTACCGGTGAGGACGTAGACCTCATCGCCTTTGCGAATCTTCATCATGGCTGTGATTTCCTGGCTTACAGCACTTCGGGCGCAAGCGACACGATACGCATGAAGCGCTCGCTGCGCAGTTCACGGGTGACGGGCCCGAAGATGCGCGTGCCAATAGGCTGCAATTGTTTGTCGAGCAGCACCGCGGCATTGCCATCAAAGCGGATCACCGAGCCGTCCGGCCGACGCACGCCCTTACGAGTCCGAACGACGACGGCGTTGAACACGTCGCCCTTCTTTACCTTGCCGCGCGGGATCGCGTCCTTGATGCTGACCTTAATCACGTCGCCCACGTGAGCGTAGCGACGGTGGGAGCCGCCGAGCACCTTGATGCACATCAGCCGGCGTGCGCCGCTGTTGTCCGCCGCATCGAGCATGGATTGCATTTGTATCATTAGACTCTACTCCGCGCTGCGCTGGGGGTTATCAAACGACGTTCGCGCGCGTGATGACACGCTGCAGGCGCCAGGCCTTGCGCTTTGAAAGCGGCCGGCATTCCTCAATGGCTACGACATCGCCCTCGGCGCATTCACCGTTTTCATCATGCGCTAGCAGTTTGGTCGACTTGCGCAGGTACTTTTTGTAAATCGGGTGCTCAACCTGACGCTCCACCAGCACGGCGATGGTTTTCTGCATCTTGGTGCTGACGACCTGACCGGTAAGCGTCCGCTTCGTTTTTTCGGTGGTTTCCATCAGGCGCTCCGGCTCTTCTCGGTCAATATCGTCTTGATGCGGGCAATGTCCCGGCGCGCTTCGCGCACAAGGTTAGGCTTCTGGTCCTGACCCGAACCGCGCTGCATGCGGCCGTTAAACTGGTCACGGCGCTTTTCAAGAATCAGCGCTTCGAGTTCGGCCGGCGTTTTGCCGCGTAAATCGCTAGTTTTCATCACATCACCTTTCGGGCGGCGAACGTCGTGCGAACGGGCAACTTGGCGCCCGCCAAGCGGAAGGCTTCGCGCGCCACGCTCTCATCCACGCCTTCCATTTCGTACAACACCATGCCGGGCTTGATCCGGCAGACCCAGAACTCGACGCCGCCCTTACCGCTACCCATACGTACTTCGAGCGGCTTCTTGCTGATCGGCTTGTCCGGGAAGACCCGAATCCACACCCGCGCGCCGCGTTTGACGGTGCGCGTGATGCAGCGCCGAGCCGCTTCAATCTGTCGCGCAGTCAGGTTTCCGCGCGAGGTGGCCTTGAGACCATATTCGCCAAAGGAAACATCACTGCCGCGTTGGGCCAGGCCGGTGTTACGGCCCTTATGTTGTTTCCGGTATTTTGTGTTCTTCGGTTGCAGCACGTCGTCTCTCCTCAGCCAGCCGTCGCTTCAGCGGCGGCATCGGACTTGCCCAGATCAGCACGGCCGAGCACTTCGCCCTTGAAAATCCACACCTTGACGCCAATCACGCCATAGGTGGTGTTGGCCTCGGCGAAACCGTAGTCGATGTCAGCCCGCAAGGTGTGGAGCGGGACGCGGCCCTCGCGATACCACTCTGAACGAGCGATTTCCGCGCCGTTCAAACGGCCCGCGACGTGAATCTTGATACCAAGCGCACCCAAACGCATTGCATTAGTCACCGCGCGACGCATTGCCCGGCGGAACATAATGCGCCGCTCCAGCTGCTGCGCGACGGACTCGGCGACGAGGTAGGCGTCGAGCTCTGGCTTCCGAATTTCTTCTACGCTGATGTGCGCGGGGATCTTCATCAGCGCGGAGACCTGCTTGCGCAGCGCCTCTATGTCTTCACCCTTCTTGCCGATCACAATGCCAGGACGCGCGGTGTGAATAATGATTCGCGCGTTGTGCGCCGGGCGCTCAATCTGAATTCGGCTGACGGAAGCGTGCGCTAGTTTCTTGCGGAGGAACGCGCGCACGGCGATGTCGCTATTCAGGTAGTCGGCATAGCGGCGATTGTCCGCATACCAGGTGGACGTCCAGTCTTTGATGACGCCCAGCCGAATGCCGTAGGGATGAACTTTCTGACCCATGAGTTATCGTCCCGCTTCTTCGACAACCACGGTGACGTGGCTAGTCCGCTTGAAAATCTGGTTAGCCCGGCCTCGTGCACGCGGCATGAACCGCTTCATGATCGGGCCTTCGTCGACCATGATGGTCTTGACCTTGAGTTCATCGACGTCAGCGCCATCGTTGTGCTCGGCATTGGCAATTGCCGACTCAAGCACCTTTTTGATCAGCGTGGCGGCTTTCTTGTTGCTGAAGGTCAACAGGTTGATGGCCTTGTCGACCGGCAGACCGCGAATCTGGTCGGCGACAAGCCGGGCCTTTTGCGGCGTGATTCGCGCCTGGCGCAATTTTGCGATGGTAGCCATGGCAGGGCTTTCCTCGTCCTTACTTGGTCTTTTTGTCGGCCTGGTGGCCGCGGAACGTACGCGTAGGCGAGAACTCGCCCAGCTTGTGCCCGATCATGTTTTCGGACACGAACACCGGCATGTGCTGGCGGCCGTTGTATACAGAGATCGTCAGGCCAATCATATCGGGCACCACCATCGAACGGCGGGACCAGGTCTTGATGGGGCGCTTGTCGCTATTGGCCCGGGCGGTCTCCACCTTCTTCTGCAGGTGGTGATCAACGAAGGGCCCTTTTTTAATCGAACGAGGCATGCCGCTACTCCGCTATTAACGCTTGTCGCGTCGACGCACGATCATTCCGTCGGTGCGCTTATTGGTTCTGGTCTTATAACCCTTGGTCGGCACGCCCCAAGGGCTCACCGGATGCCGTCCGCCCGAGGTGCGGCCTTCACCGCCGCCATGCGGATGGTCGACGGGGTTCATCGCCACACCGCGAACCGTCGGTCGAATCCCGCGCCAGCGCTTGGCGCCGGCCTTGCCGAGCTGCCGGAGCGAGTGCTCGGTGTTGCCCACCTCGCCGATGACGGCGCGGCATTCAATGGAGACGCGCCGCATTTCGCCAGAGCGAAGGCGCAGCGTGGCGTAAGCGCCCTCGCGCGCCACAAACTGAATACCGGCGCCAGCACTACGACCAATCTGCGCGCCCTTGCCGGGTTTAAGTTCGACGCAATGGATCACCGCACCCACCGGGATATTCCGCAGCGGCAGGCAATTGCCCAACTGGATCGGCGCATCCACACCCGAGCGAACTGTTTGACCTGCGGTCAAACCCTTCGGCGCGATGATGTATCGACGCTCGCCGTCTGCGTACAGCAGAAGCGCAATGTGCGCGGACCGATTCGGGTCGTATTCAAGCCGCTCGACCTTCGCCGGGATGCTGTCCTTCCGACGATCGAAGTCGATCACGCGGTAGTGATGTTTGTGCCCGCCCCCGCGGTGGCGCACCGTAACGCGCCCGTGGTTGTTGCGGCCAGCGTTTTCGTTGCGGCGTTCAAGCAAGGCCTGAAACGGCCGGCCCTTGTGCAACTCCGGCGTGACGACCTTGACCATGCCACGACGGCCTGGCGAGGTTGGTTTTGTTTTGATAATCGGCATGTCTGATTAGTCCTGTTTACGCCGCGCCGAGCAGGTTGAGCGTGAAGCCTTCTTTCAAGGTCACGTAGGCTTTCTTCCAGGCGGAATGCGTACCGCGACGCCCCCGGAAATTGGTGCTGTCAGCGCGAACATTAAGCACGCGAACAGACTTCACCTGAACGCTAAACAGCTTTTCCACGGCCGTTTTGATTTCCGGCTTGGTGGCGCTGGTAAGCACCTTGAAGACGTACTGGCCTTCGCTCGACAGTCTGACTGCTTTTTCAGACATCTGCGGGGCCAACAGAATCTGGAGCATCCGCTCTTCGTTCATGACAGGCGCTCCTGAAGACGATTGATTGCACCTTGGGTAATCAGCACGCGGTCGAAAGAGATCAACAGCGCCGGGTCAATGGCGTCTACCTCTGCCAAACCCACTTTGTGCAGGTTGCGCGCCGACAGATAAAGCTGCTCGGACACGGTTTCGCTGATGAGCAGCAGCGTGCCTTCGCCGAACGTCGCCAACTGCTGCGCGAGCGCTTTGGTTTTGATGCTCTGCGTTTCGATCTCATCCACCACGGTCATGCGCTCCTGGCGCAGCAGTTCCGAAAGGATGGAGCGCACAGCGCCCTGGTACATCTTCCGGTTAACTTTCTGCTCGTAGTTGCGAGGGCGTGCGGCGAAAGCGCGGCCACCGGTGCGCCAGAGCGGCCCACGGGTCGTTCCGGCGCGTGCTTGCCCGGAGCCCTTCTGCTTCCACGGCTTACGGCCGCCACCGCTAACTTCGGCGCGAGTCTTTTGCTGTTTCGTACCCGCGCGGGCTGCCGCAAAGTAGGCCGTGACGACCTGGTGAACCAGGCCTTCGCGATAGGGCTGCGCGAAGACGTTGTCTGCAACCGTCAGGCTGCCGGCGACCGCGCCACCGTTAAACGTATGTAACTGAAGATCCATGGATCGCGCCTTTTACTTTTTGGCTTTGACGCTGGGCTTGATCAGAAGATCGCCGCCCTTGGCACCCGGCAGTGCGCCCTTGATAAGCAACAGGTTTCGGCCGAGGTCGACCGCCACTACTTGAAGCCGCTGAATCGTGCGTTGCTTGTCGCCCATATGGCCCGACATGCGCTTGCCCTTGATTACGCGACCGGGCGTTTGGCGCTGCCCGATCGAGCCCGGAGCACGATGGGACAATGAGTTACCGTGCGTCGCATCACCCATCGAAAAGTTGTGGCGCTTGATCGTGCCCGCAAAGCCCTTACCGATGGTCACGCCGGTCACATCAACGAGCGCGCCCTGCTCGAACAGATCCGCTTTGAGTTCGCTGCCGCTTTGCAGTTCGGCGCCTTCGTGATCGCCCAAACGGAACTCCCACAAGCCACGGCCAGTCTCCACTGACTGCTTCGCAAACTCCCCGCCCTCAGGCTTGGAAATGCGGTTGCGGTGCTTTTGACCGGTGCTGACCTGGACCGCACGGTAGCCGTCCGATTCCACAGTCTTCAGTCGCATCACGCGATTGGGTTCTACTTCCACAACGGTAACCGGAATGGCAGCGCCTTCCGCCGTGTAGATGCGGGTCATGCCCCGCTTGCGTCCAATGAGTCCAAGTGCCATCGCTTTGCCCTTAGTTGAGCTTGATCTGCACGTCCACGCCGGCGGCGAGGTCGAGCTTCATCAAGGCGTCAACGGTCTTGTCTGTCGGATTGACGATATCGA
>JAURHQ010000162.1 GCA_030833185.1 Gammaproteobacteria bacterium
CGCTGGTGGCAAAGCGTACCGCTCCGGCGGCTTCTGCGGAGCCCTTGATGCGGCGCGTGACGGTGTCTTTGAACGCCGCGGCTGCGGGGCTCGTGGGGTCGATGCGCGCGTCCTGCACGCCGGCACGTGAGAAGCAGTTGGAGGGCGCTGCAGCAGCACACCACGCACCCTGGCAGCGAGGAACAGCAAGCCCTCCCAGATGATGCGCGCCTGCGGCTTGCATGCCCGCAGCGCCTCGCGCAGCACCAGCGTCGGCTGGCCGCAATCCGGATCGCCCGCCCCGCGCAGCACGGCGTCCAGCATCTGGCGGGTGCCGCCGGTCTGGCTGTGATAGACCACTAACAGGCGCTTGTCTGACATGCCGGGATTATCCGCGCGCCGGCCTGCGGCGGCTATCGCCGGGCGGGCGCGGCTCGCTACACTCCCAAGCCTTCATCGCCAGCGAGACCGGCCCATGCCCGCGAGCAAACGTCTGCATCAAATCCCCGTTCAGGGCGGGCCCTACACGGTGGCCGAATGGGACGACGGCGGGCCGACGGTGCTCGCCATTCACGGCATTACCGCGTCCCACATGGCCTGGCCACCGGTGCTGCAGCACCTCGGCGGCGGCTATCGCGTGCTGGCGCCGGACCTGCGCGGCCGCGGCGGCAGCAGCGAGTTGCCCGGGCCCTATGGCTTCGACGCCCATCTGAACGATTTAGTCGCGACGCTCGACCACGCCGGCATTGCCCGCGCGGTGCTGGTAGGACATTCGCTGGGCGCTTATATCGCGCTCGCCTTTGCCGCGCGGTTTCCGGCGCGGGTGCGCGGACTGGTGCTGGTCGACGGCGGGCTGGCCCTGCCCCGGCGCACCGACGTTACCCCCGAGCAGCAGATCAAGGCGGTGCTGGGCCCGGCGCTGGCGCGACTGGAGATGCGCTTTGCGGACCCGGAGGCTTACCGCGACTTCTGGCGCGCGCACCCGGCGTTTCAGGACGCCGGGGCGTGGAATCCGGAAGCCGCCGCCTATGTGGACTACGATCTCGTCGGCACGCCGCCGGCCATGCGCTCGCGGGTAAACGCCGAGGCCGTGCAGGCCGACGCCCGCGCCCTGCAGGCGCCGGAAATGGTCACGCTGATTGACGGCATCGACCTGCCGATGCTGCTCGCCACCGCGCCGCGCGGGCTCTTGAACCAGCCGCAGCCGCTGCTGCCCCTGTCGGCTGTAGCAGACAAATGCGCCCGGCTTGCGCAGCTTGAGCACACGGAAATTGCCGACACCAACCACTACACCATCGTCACCGGCAGCGGGCGGGCGCCGCTCGCCGCCGCGATTGACGGCTTTATCCGCGAACGGTGCCCGGCATGATGAAACGACGCCTCTTTTCCATGATCGGCACGCCCATCCTCGCGCTGGTGGCGGCGGGCATTTATACGGAATGGCGCGCGGCACGCACCGCGCTCGAGGTCGACCACTTCTGCAAAAACATCGCGATCGGGAGCACGGTCGAGGAATTTGCCCGCTACGCGCTGGCGCAGGGTTTCAACGTCAACGAGCTGGGCGGTGACAGTCCCAACATCATCGCGTCCAAGGTCGTCTACAGCTTCAAGGAAGAGATCTACGGCTGCGTTGCCGTGCGCGACGGGCTGGCGCGGATCCAGAGTACCCGCACCGAGCACAGCGTGGTGAAGCCCTAGCCGGCCGGCGGTGCGGGCCCTTCCAGCGCGGGGGCGGTCTGATTGCGGGTCCACTCGCGGAGCATCGCAAAGCCCACCGCGAGCAGGGTCGGCCCCAGAAAAATGCCGATGAAGCCAAAGCCCAGCAGCCCGCCAATCACCCCCAGCAGCACCAGCACAAACGGCAGCGTGGTGCCCTGGCTGATCAAATAGGGCCGCAAGACGTTGTCGATCGAGCTGATCAGCACCAGGCCCCAGACAAACATGAATATCGCCCACCCGGGCTGGCCTTCGTGCAGCAACCAAAGGCTGGCCGGCAGCCATACCAGCGGCGGTCCGAAGGGGATGATCGACAGGCCAAAGACCAGCAGCGCCAGCACCATCGGGCCCGGCACACCGGCGATGGCAAACCCAATCACCGCCAGCAAGGCCTGCGCGAGGGCGGTGCCCAACAGCCCATAGACCACACCCCGCACCGTCTGGCCGGCCAGATCCAGCAAGGCACGGGCGCGCTGGCCGGCCAGCCGCTCCATGCCGGCACGCAGGCGCACGGCAGCGGCGGCGCCGTCGCGATACAGAAAAAAGGCCACCAGCACCACCAGCGTCAACTGCAGCAGCGCCTGCCCGAAGGCAAGCCCGCGCGCCAACAGCCAGCGCGAAATCGGCGCGGCCTGCGTTTCGAGCCAGGCCAGCAGGTCGTTGCCGTTCGCGCCGTGCGCTTCGCGCAGCCCGTCCCAGTATTCCGTCAACGACGTACCGACCAGCGGCACCCGGGCAAACCACAAGGGCGCGGCCGGCATCCCGGTGTCCAGCACATGGCGCGCGGCGGTGGTGAGATTGCGCAGGTTGTCGCCCAGCGTAAGGGTTAGCGCCATCAGCGGCACGACCAGCACGGCGACCAGCCCGAGGGTCATGACCAAGGCCGCCAGCGTGGCTCGCCCGCCCAAGCGCTGCAGCAGTCGCTCGTACAGGCCCCAGGTGGAGAAGGTGAGGATCACCGCCCACAGCAGGGCCGACAAAAACGGCGAGAGCACCAACAGACAGCCGCCGACCACCAGCGCGATGGCGGCGAAGGTGAGCGAGGTTTCCAGACGCAGGCTAGCCATGGCCTGATTAAACGAAGCGGCCGTGACAAGCGCAAGCGCGGCCGTCAAGGCGGCTGGTCGCCGGGCGTTGGCCTATGGCAGGCTGGCAGTCCCTCCCGGCCTGCGAGACCGCCGATGTACGTGCCCGCCCATTTTGCTGCCCCCGAAACCGCCGCGCTGGCGTTCATGCGTGAGCATCCGTTTGTGCTCTTGGTGGCGATAGACGACGGCCTGCCGTCGATCAGTCACGTGCCGGTGCAGGTGATCGACGAAGGCCGGCGCCTGCGGTTTCATCTGGCACGGGCCAACCCGCAGGCTGCGCTGCTGGCGCGGGAAGTCGCCGCCACGGCGGTGTTTCACGGTCCGCACGCCTATGTCTCGCCGCGCTGGTATGCCGCACCCAATGTGCCGACCTGGAACTACGCGGCCGTGCATGTGCGCGGCCCCGTTCGGGCGCTGGACGCCGCCGCGACCGCCGAGGTGGTCGCCGCGCTCAGTCGCGACTACGAAGGACCGGCGGGACTGGGCGAGTTCGAGCACAGTGCGCCCTATGCGGCGCTTCTGAAGGGCATTGTGGGGTTTGAACTGGACGTTGCCAGCTGCACGGCCAAGTTCAAGCTGAGCCAGAATCGCAGCGCCGCCGACCGGGCGGGCGTGGTGGCGGCGCTTGCCGAGGATCCGCGCAGCGAAGCCCGCGAAGTCGCGGCGCTGATGCAGGCCACGTCACCGCCCGGCCAATAAGCGGGGATTTGTAGGCACCGGCGCGGCATCACGCTATCTTTAGGCGCATTCACCCGAGTTGCAGGAATCCGCCGATGCGTGAGAAGTCCGTCGCCCTTGTTCAGCGCTACTACGCCGCCTTTAACGCCGGCGACATGGTGAGCTTCCTCAGTCTGCTGACCGACGACGTCGCGCACGACATCAATCAGGGCAAGCGCGAAAGCGGCAAGGCCGCGTTCGCCAATTTCATGCAGCACATGAATCGCTGCTACCGCGAGCAACTGGTCGACATGGTGGTGATGGCGAGCGAGGACGGCACCCGGGCCGCTGCGGAGTTCACCGTGCTCGGCACTTACCTCAGCACCGACGAGGGCCTGCCGCCGGCCAGTGGCCAGACCTATCGCCTGCCGGCCGGTGCCTTCTTCGATATCCGCGACGAGCGGGTAGCCCGCGTCAGCAACTACTACAACCTGCCGGACTGGATCGCCCAGGTCGGGGGCTAAATGGACGACGGGCTACGCGTGCGGGTGTTAACGGGGGCAGACCCTGATTTACCTGCGTTCGTGCCGGATCTGGCCCGCCTGCGCATCACGGTCTTTCGCGATTTTCCGTATCTCTACGACGGCACGCTGGCCTACGAAGAGCGCTACATCAGCACTTACCTCGAGTGCCCGGAAAGCCTCTTCGTGCTGGCGCTGGACGGCGCGACGGTGGTCGGCGTGGCGACCGCGCTGCCACTGGCCTCCGAGACCGATGCCTTCAAGCAGCCGTTTGTCGACGCCGGCATCGACCCCGAGCGGGTGTTCTATTGCGGCGAATCGGTGCTGTTGCCGGCGTGGCGGGGGCGCGGGCTATACCGGCAGTTTCTGGGTGAGCGCGAGCGCTATGCCCGCGCGCTCGGCCGCTTCGACCGCATCACCATGTGCGGCGTGGTGCGCCCGCCGGATCACCCCTTGCGACCCGCCGACTATGTCCCGCTGGACGCGGTCTGGGCGCACTTCGGCTACCTGCCACGCCCCGATCTGGTGGCGAGCTTCGAATGGAAAGACATCGACCAGGACGCATCGACGGCCAAGCACATGGTTTTCAGGGAGAAAATGCTATGAGCGAGCGCATGGTCAGGATTGCCGCGGCCCAGTACCCCATCGGATTTTTCAATCGCTGGCCGGAGTACGAAGCCCACATCACCGGCTGGGTCGCGGAAGCCGCACTTGGCCGGGCCAAGCTGCTGCTCTTCCCCGAATATTTCAGCCTCGAAATCTCGTCCATCTTCGGGCCCGGCGTCTACGAGTCGCTGGACAAGACGCTGGAAAAACTCAGCCACGCGCTGGGCGGCTTCCTCGCGCTCTATCGCAGTCTGGCGCAGAAATACCAGGTGCATATCTGCGCCGGCAGCTTCCCGGTGAAAGACGGCGACACCTACTACAACCGCTGCTATTTCTTCTGGCCGAACGGCCACTGCGAATGGCAGGAGAAGCTGCAGATGACGCGCTTCGAGAAGGAAAGATGGAACGTCTCCAGCGGTAGCGGGGTAAAAGAGTTCCTGACCGACTTCGGCACCGTGGCGATCAACATCTGCTACGACAGCGAGTTCCCGCTGTTCGCCCGCCATCAGGCCGAGCAGGGCGCGGAAATCATCCTGGTGCCTAGCTGCACCGACACCCTCGCCGGCTTCAACCGGGTCAAGATTGGCTGTCAGGCCCGCGCGCTGGAGAACCAGTGCTACGTGGTGCAGTCACCGACCATCGGCGAATGCAGCTGGCAGCAGGCGGTGGATACCAATATCGGGGTCGCGGCCTTCTATTCGCCGGTCGACCACGGCTTTCCGCCCAACGGCATTCTTCACTCGGGCAAACCGAATGAGGCGCAGTGGGTGTACTACGACCTCGATCTCGAGGCGATTCAACGGGTGCGCAAAGAAGGTCAGGTGTTCAATTTCAAGGATTGGAACGGCCAACTGCGGCACGTCGGCTTGGTGCAACGGCAAAAATAACGGAGGACAGGGCATGAGCATGGTCAAGGAATTCAAAGAATTCGCGATGCGGGGCAACGTGGTTGACCTCGCGGTCGGCGTGGTGATTGGCGGCGCCTTTGGCAAAATCGTTTCTTCGGTGGTCGCGGACGTCATCATGCCGCCGCTGGGCCTCATCCTTGGCGGGGTCAACTTCTCGCATCTCAAGCTGGTCCTTAAAGACGGCGTGGGCGAGATTCCGCCGGTCACGCTGAACTACGGCAGCTTCATCCAGACCTGTCTCGATTTCACCATCATCGCCTTTGCGATCTTCATGCTGGTGAAAGCCATCAACACCCTGAAGCGCGCGGAGGAAGCCGAACCCGCCGCACCGGCCGCGCCCCCGCCGCCGCCCGCACAGGAAGTGCTGCTGGCGGAAATCCGCGACCTGCTTAAAGCCCGGCAATAGGCGCATCACGCCATGCCCACGCTCGCGCGACCCGGTTTTACCCTGCACTACCAGCTCGACGGTGCCGCGGGGGCGCCGACCGTGATGCTGTCGAATTCGCTGGCGTCGGCGCTGGGCATGTGGACGGCGCAGGTGCCGGCGCTGCTGGCGGCCGGCTTTCAGGTCTTGCGCTACGACACCCGGGGCCACGGCCAATCGGGTGCGCCGGCGGCGCCATGGTCGATCGCCGATCTGGCCGGCGACGCGCTGGCGCTGCTGGACGCGCTGGGCATCGCGAAAGTGCATTTCTGCGGGCTGTCGCTGGGCGGCATGACCGGCCAGTGGCTGGGCACGCATCACGGCGACCGCTTGCGTTCGCTAAGCCTCTGCGCGACCGCGGCCTTTGCCGGACCGCCGGAGGTCTGGCTGGACCGGATTGCGCAGGTCGAGGCCAAGGGCATGGCAGCGGTCTGTGAGGGCACGATCAACCGCTGGTTCACCGCCGCCGGGCAGGTGACGGCGGCGGCGGCCGTCGCCCCGATCCGGGCGCAAATCCTCGCCACCCCGGTTGCCGGTTACACCGGCTGCGGCGGCGCCATCGCGGCCATGGACCAGCGCGAGTCGATTACCGCCATCCGCACCCCGACACTCGTGATGGTCGGCGCGGAGGACCCCAGCACGCCGGTTGCCGCCTCCGAGTTCCTCCAGCGCCAAATCCCGGGGGCGCAGCTGGTGGTGGTGCCGGACGCCATGCACCTGTTTAACGTGGAACGCGCAGACGAGTTCAATCGCGCCCTGCTGGCCTTCCTCGCGAGTCAGGCCTGAGCCGATGCCCGTCGGCCGCGCGCGAACGCCGGCGCCGGACAACCGCAACCAGCGGGTGTGGCGCACGGTGATGGCGATTCCGGCCGGCTGCGTTGCGACCTACGGTCAGGTGGCGAACCTCGCGGGCGTCCCCGGCCCTACCGGCCCCCGGCAGGTGGGCTATGCGCTGGCGGCGCTGACCAAGCCGTGTTTTCCGCTGGCGCAGACGGTGACGCTGGTCTTTGCCGCCCGCGTAGTTGACCGCATCGGCAAAGGCATCCGCGGCGCGCCGCGCGATGCGCTGCTGGCCGAGATCACGCCGCCCGCGCAGCGCGGCGCGGCCTTTGGCCTGCGGCAGTCGCTGGATTCGGTGGGGGCGTTCATCGGTCCGCTGCTCGCCATCGCGCTGATGGCGGCGTTCGCCAACGATGTGCGCACGGTGCTGTGGTTCGCGAGCATTCCGGCGGCGCTGGCCGTGGCGGTGCTGGTGTTTGGCGTGCGCGAGCCGACGGTCGAGCGGCAAGCGCTGGCCAAAGTCATCCGCTGGGCGGCCTGGCGGGACCTGCCGCGCGCCTACTTTGTGGTGGTGGGCATTGGCGCCCTGTTTACGCTGGCGCGCTTCAGCGAAGCCTTTCTGATCCTGCGGGGGAATGAGCTGGGCCTGCCGGCGCTGTGGGCACCGCTGGTGCTGGTGGTGATGAGCGCGGTGTATGCGCTGGTGTCGTGGCCGGCCGGGCACTGGTCGGACCGGGCCTCGCCGCGCGGCATCCTGGTGACCGGCCTCGGGGTGCTGGTGTTGGCCGATCTGGTGCTGGCGGCGGCGGATTCGCCGCTGCTGGTGTTCGTCGGCACCGCGCTGTGGGGCGCGCACATGGGACTCACGCAGGGGCTGTTGTCGAAACTGGTCGCCGACACGGCGCCGCCGGCGCTGCTGGGCACTGCTTTCGGGATTTTCAATCTGGCGAGCGGCGTTGCGCTGCTGCTGGCCAGCGCGATCGCCGGCGCCGTCTGGGAATTCGTGGGGCCGGCGGCCTGTTTTCTGGCGGGCGCCGGCTTCGCGCTTGCCGCGGCGCTCGCGCTGGCCCTGCGGCCTTGAGCGATGGCGTGCGCGGCGACTCCCCATGCGGGAAGTGCCTGTGCTAGCGTGCAGTTCCCCCCTGACCGGAGTGCTCCCATGACGCTTGCGAATCCTGGCGAAGCGATTTTCCGTCACCACCACATCACGCTCTGCACCGGCGACGCGCAGGAAGACTATGCCTTCCACACCCGCGTGCTGGGCCTGAAAAGCGTGAAGAAGACGCTGCTTTACGACGGCAACGTGCCGATTTACCACCTGTACTACGGCAATGACGCGGGCGAGGAGAGCAGCCTCGTCACCAGCTTTCCGGTGCGCCACACCGGGGCGAAAGCACGCCGCGGGTCGGGGCAAATCACTTATTTCAGCCTGTCGGTGCCCGATGCCGCGCTGGACTACTGGGCCGAGCGTCTGCGCGGGCAAGGTTTTGCGGTGACCGCGACCGAGCGACTGGGCGAGCGCTGCCTCGATTTCCAGCATCCCTGCGGCATCGACTATTCGCTGGTTGGCGTGGCGGATGACGGCCGGATGCCGCACTCGCAGGGTCCGGTGCCGGCGGCGCTGATGATTCGCGGCACCCACAGC
>JAURHQ010000163.1 GCA_030833185.1 Gammaproteobacteria bacterium
ATCCTCAACGTGCGCGTGGCTCTTGAACAGATCGAGTAAGTCTTTCACGTTGATTACCCCTTCGTCGGTACGTTAGCGGTGTGCAATTGCGCGTTCATTCGCGGTCCAGATCGATGTCGATCGCGAGCGAGCGCATTTCCTTGAGGAGCACGTTAAAGGACTCGGGCATACCGGCTTCCATGCTGTGGTCGCCGTCCACGATGTTCTTGTACATCTTGGTACGGCCATTGACGTCGTCGGACTTGACCGTGAGCATTTCTTGCAGGGTATAGGCCGCGCCGTAGGCTTCGAGCGCCCAGACTTCCATTTCCCCGAAACGCTGGCCACCGAACTGCGCCTTGCCGCCCAGCGGTTGCTGGGTCACGAGGCTGTACGGCCCGGTAGACCGCGCATGCATCTTGTCGTCGACCAGATGGTTCAGCTTCAGGATGTACATGTAGCCGACGGTGACTTCGCGGTCGAAGGCATCCCCGGTCCGACCGTCGAACAGCCGAGTCTGGCCACTGCGGGGCAGTCCGGCCAATTCCAGCATGTGCTTGATTTCCGGCTCGTGCGCGCCATCGAACACCGGCGTTGCCATCGGCACACCGGCCTGAAGATTGCGCGCAAGTTCGCGAATTTCGCCGTCGGTCAGTTCGTCGAGGGTCTCCTGACGCCCGCTGGCGTTGTAGACCTTGCCGAGGAAGTCGCGCAGTTCACGCGTTTCCGCCATCGAAGTCAGCATGCCGGTGATCTTGAGTCCGAGACCTCGTGCGGCCCAGCCGAGGTGCGTTTCCAATACTTGACCGACGTTCATACGCGAGGGCACGCCGAGCGGGTTAAGGACGACGTCGACTGGCGTACCGTCGGCCATGAAAGGCATGTCTTCGACCGGCACGATCATGGACACAACACCCTTGTTACCGTGGCGGCCGGCCATTTTGTCACCGGGCTGCAGACGACGCTTTACCGCAAGGTAAACCTTGGCCATCTTCAGCACGCCGGGCTGCAGGTCATCGCCAGAGGTCAGCTTGCGTCGCTTCTCTTCAAACTGCTCGGCCGATTCTTCGTTGTGACGCTCGATTTGGCGGGCGAGCTGTTCGATCTGCTCGTTTACAGCGTCGCTGGAAGTACGCAGTTCAAACCACAGTTCACGCTTTAGACCGGAGAGCTGTTCAGCGCTCAGGCTGTCAGTGGCGCCGCCGAAACCGCGGGGACCCTTTTCGATTTTCTTGCCCAGCAGGAGGCGTTCAACGCGCTGGTAGATATCTTCGTGGAGGATGCGCAGCTGGTCGTCGAGATCTTTCTTGACGCGAGCGAGTTCCGCGCGCTCGATTTCCAGCGCGCGCGCATCTTTTTCCACCCCGTCGCGCGTGAACACATGGACGTCGATCACGGTGCCACTCATGCCGGACGGCACGCGCAGCGAAGTGTCTTTCACGTCGGAGGCCTTCTCGCCAAAGATGGCGCGAAGCAGCTTTTCTTCCGGCGTAAGCTGGGTTTCACCCTTCGGCGTGACCTTACCAACCAGGATGTCGCCCGGGTGAACCTCGGCGCCGATGTAGACGATGCCGGATTCATCAAGCTTGGCCAGCGCACCTTCGCTCACGTTCGGAATATCAGCGGAGATTTCCTCCGGCCCGAGCTTCGTGTCGCGGGCAACGCAGGTCAGTTCCTCAATGTGGATGCTGGTGTAACGGTCTTCCTGCACCACGCGTTCCGAAATCAGAATCGAGTCTTCGAAGTTGTAGCCGTTCCAGGGCATGAACGCGACCAGCATGTTCTGGCCGAGCGCAAGTTCGCCCAGATCGGTCGCGGGACCATCAGCCAGCACATCCCCCCGCGCGACGACATCGTTCGGCTTGACCAGCGACTTCTGGTTGATGCAGGTGTTCTGGTTGGAACGCGTGTATTTGGTGAGGTTGTAGATATCGACACCGGACTCGCCAGGCTTGGTCTCGTCATCGTTGACGCGCACCACGATGCGCGCAGCGTCAACCAGATCGACCACACCACCGCGGCGCGCCGACACGGTAACGCCAGAGTCCTGCGCCACAGCGCGCTCGATGCCGGTTCCGACCAGCGGCTTTTCGGTCCGTAAGGTAGGCACCGCCTGCCGTTGCATGTTCGATCCCATGAGCGCGCGGTTCGCGTCGTCGTGCTCGAGGAAGGGAATCAGTGCGGCGGCGACCGATACGATCTGCATGGGGGAGACGTCCATGTACTGGACGCGGTCCGGCGACAGCAGTGCAAATTCATTCTGGTGCCGGCAAGACACCAGCGTATCCACCAGCATGCCGCTTTCGTTCAGCGTGGCATTTGCCTGCGCGATGACGTACTGGCTTTCTTCAATGGCCGACAGGTACTCAACGTCATCGGTGACGGTGTTGTTGTTGACCTTGCGATACGGGGTTTCAAGGAAACCGTATTTGTTGGTGCGCGAATAAACCGCCAGCGAGTTAATCAGGCCGATGTTCGGGCCTTCAGGCGTTTCAATCGGGCAGACGCGTCCATAGTGCGTGGGATGCACGTCACGCACTTCAAAGCCGGCGCGCTCGCGCGTCAGACCGCCTGGGCCGAGCGCCGAGACGCGACGCTTGTGCGTGACTTCGGAGAGCGGGTTGTTCTGGTCCATGAACTGCGACAGCTGGCTGGACCCGAAGAACTCTTTAATGACCGCGGAGACCGGCTTCGCGTTGATTAGTTCCTGCGGCATGATGCCTTCGGACTCTGCCAGGCTAAGGCGCTCCTTGACCGCGCGCTCAACGCGCACCAAGCCCACGCGGAACTGGTTTTCGGCCATTTCACCCACACTGCGAACGCGACGGTTGCCCAGATGGTCAATATCGTCGACCGAGCCGTTGCCGTTGCGGATGTCGACCAAGGTCTTCATCACGTCGACGATGTCGGAGCCGTACTCCAGCAGGGCTTTCTTGACCTGACCGAAGGGAATGCGCGAGCCGTCCTTGATCCCCGCCAGCGCCGGCAGGCGCCGCAGTTCGCTTGGCACGCTGGAAATCGAGATGTTGGTGGCCTCGTCAGGATTCTTCAGATCTTTGGCGAGCAGGGTAGAGAAGTAGGTGCCGTCCAGCAGGATTTCCGGCACTTCGCTACCCGGGCGACCGACTCGCCGGTTGAACTTCATGCGGCCGACGGCCGAGAGGTCGTAACGCTCCTGCGTGAAGAAGAGGTTCTTGAAAAGATTCTCTGCAGCGTCCTTCGTCGGCGGCTCGCCGGGACGCATCATCCGGTAGATTTCAACCTGCGCTTCCAGCTGCGTGCGGGTGGAATCAGCGCGCAGCGTTTCAGAGATGTAGGCGCCATGGTCGAGGTCGTTCGCGAAGATGGTTTCGATCATGCCGACGCGCGCAGCGGCCAGCTTGTTCAGCAAATCTTCGGAAATCTCGGTGTTGGCTTCGGCGATGATTTCGCCCGTCGTCTTGTTGACGATGTCGCGCGCCAGCACGCGCCCGACGACAAAGCTGCGCGGCACATCAATGGTCGCAATTCCGGCCCGGTTAATCTCGCGGATTTGTCGCGCAGTGATGCGCCGATCGGCTTCGACCAGCACATTACCGGCAGCATCCTGCAGGTTGAAATCCAGCGTGACGCCGCGGAGGCGTTCGGCAACCAGCGTAAGGGTGAGTTTCTTATCGTCGAGCGCAATCTGGTCGCGCTCGAAAAACATTTCCAGCATCTGCTCGGCGTTGTAACCGAGGGCCCGCAAGAGAACGGTAGCCGGGATTTTCCGGCGACGGTCGATGCGGACGAAGACGAGGTCTTTGGGGTCGAATTCGAAGTCAAGCCAGGACCCGCGGTAAGGGATAACCCGTGCCGAAAACAGCAGTTTCCCGGAAGAGTGGGTCTTGCCGCGATCGTGGTCGAAGAAAACGCCGGGCGAGCGATGCAACTGGGAGACGATGACTCGCTCCGTGCCGTTGATTACAAAGGTGCCGTTTTCGGTCATGAGCGGCAGTTCGCCCATGTAAACTTCCTGCTCCTTGATCTCGCGCGGGGCGCGGTCCGGGCCGGAAGTCTCGCGATCGAACAGCGCGAGACGGACCTTCACGCGCAACGATGCTGCGTAGGTCAGGCCGCGAACCTGGCATTCCTTGACGTCGAAAATGGGCGTGCCAAGGCGATAGCTGTCGTAATGGAGGACGGCATTGCCAGAGTAGCTTTCGATCGGGAACACGGAGCGAAACGCTGCGTGCAGACCATTGTCCTCGCGCCGATCGACCGGCACCGATTCCTGCAAAAAGTTACGGTAGGACTCGATTTGGGTCTCGAGCAGGTAGGGTACTTCCAGCACCGCACGGCGCTTCCCGAAGTCCTTCCGCAGACGTTTTTTCTCGGTGTATGAGTAGGGCATGTTCGTCCTCTGATTACCTGACAACACTGTCACGGGAACGCGCGTCGCAGCAGATCCGCGACACGCTTCCTACCGATGACGAAAGCGCCAACACCGCCCGTGTCTGCCGCGGTGAGCGGCAGAGCGGGCGGTGCAGCGCGATGGCCGATGGCCGCATCGAACTTACTTGAGTTCGACTTTGGCTCCGGCTTCTTCCAGCTGCTTCTTGATGTTGTCGGCCTCGGCCTTGGGGGCCGCTTCCTTGACGACGGAAGGCACGCCTTCGACCATGTCCTTGGCTTCTTTCAGGCCAAGACCGGTGATGGCGCGAACGGCCTTGATGACGTTGACCTTGTTCTCGCCAAAGCTGGTCATCACAACATCGAAGTCTTCCTTTACTTCAGCGGGGGCGGCGCCGGCGTCGGCGGCGACCATTACAGGGGCAGCCGCGACTGCGGCGGCGGAAACGCCCCACTTCTCTTCCAGCGCGGAAACCAGTTCCGTGACTTCAAGAATGGTGAGGCTGCTGAGCGCGTCGATCAGCTCGTCTTTCGAAAGGGCCATGTGGGAAACTCCTCAAACAATATTCAGGTGGATGTGCTTTAAGCAGCCTGTTGCTGGTCGCGGTAGGCCGCCAGGACCCGCACGAATGCGGCGCCGGGTTCGGCCAGAGTGCGTACCAACTGGCTCGCGGGTGCCTGGAACATGCCAAGCAGGCGTGCACGGGCTTCATCGAGCGTCGGAAGCGTGGCAAGCGCCTGAAGGTCTTCCGGCCCTCGGACTTGCCCCCCGAACGCAATGGCGACGGGGACGAGCTTCTGGTTGTCCTTGGCAAAGTCGCGAACCACTCGCGCGCCAGCGCCCGGGTCCTCGGCAGAAAAAACCAGCAACAGCGGACCGGCCAGTTTTTCTGTAAGGCACTCGAACGCAGTACCCGCCACGGCGCGCCGCGCCAGGGTGTTTTTCACCACCTTGACGAAGACGCCGGCCGCACGGGCCTGAACGCGAAGAGCGGTCATCTGCGCAACGCTCAGACCCGCATATTCAGCCGCGATAGCGGCTTGGGCGGTGCTGGCGACGGCATTGACTTCGGCAACAATTGACTGCTTTTGCTCTAAAGTCAGACTCATCTACTTCTCCTGGCTCAGTGCCCCGCGTTTAGCGGGGCGCCACGCCGTTTTGGTTGTCGGCGGAGGTCGCCGACGCCCTCTTCACGGCGTCCGGGCAGGTGGTTACCTGTTACTGGAGCACCGTCTGCGCAGGTTGCCCTTGCGAGGCGAATTAACCGAACCGGCTTATCGGGGCGCCCAATGGCCGACATGGCCAAGAGCACCCGGAGGACGGTCAGACCTGCGGTCTTTGACGTCTGCCGGCACAGGCCGACAGTCCAAAGTTCCTGGAAAATTCTTGCTGCTACGAGCCGATCAAGCCGATTCAACTGAGGCCCGGTCGACCGGGATGCCCGGCCCCATGGTGCAGGAGATCGTGATCTGGCGCAGATAGATGCCCTTGGAGGTACTGGGCTTGGCTTTGCGCAGGTCACCCAAAATAGCCTCGAAGTTGGCCTTCAGGGCCGCGACCTCAAACGAGGCCTTACCGATTGGGCAATGCACGATGCCGGCCTTGTCGGTGCGATAGCGCACCTGACCCGCTTTCGCGTTACGCACCGCACCGGCCACATCGGGCGTTACCGTGCCCACTTTGGGGTTAGGCATCAGGCCACGAGGACCGAGGATCTGGCCCAGCTGGCCGACGATACGCATCGAGGCCGGGGTTGCAATCGCCACATCGAAGTTGATGTTGCCCTGCTTGATTTGTTCCGCCAGGTCGTCGAAGCCAACGACGTCGGCGCCCGCGGCGCGCGCCGCTTCGCCGTCGGCGCCGTCCGCGAATACCGCCACGCGAACCGTCTTGCCGGTGCCGTGGGGCAGCACAGTTGAGCCGCGAACCACCTGGTCGGACTTACGGGGGTCGACACCAAGATTAACCGCCACTTCGACGGTTTCGTCGAATTTGGCGGATGCGACCTGTTTAATCAGGCCCAGAGCCTCTTCAAGGGTCCGGGAGGTGCCGGGTTTGCCGAGTTTCTCGAGCAGTGCCCGACGCCGTTTGGATACGTGTGCCATGACTTAAGCCCCCTCGACTTCGATGCCCATGCTACGGGCGGTTCCGGAAATGGTCCTCAGCGCGGCAGGCATGCCTGCGGCGGTGAGATCCGGCATTTTGGTCTTGGCAATTTCTTCCACCTGAGCGAGCGTGACCTTCCCGACCTTGTCCTTGTTCGGGACGCTGCTGCCCTTGGGAATGCCGGCCGCCTTACGCAGCAACACCGACGCGGGCGGGGTCTTCGTGATGAAGGTGAAGCTACGGTCGGAGAACACCGTGATCACGACGGGGATCGGGATACCTTCTTCGAGAGTCTGGGTTCTGGCATTAAACTGCTTGCAGAACTCCATGATATTGACGCCGCGTTGACCCAGCGCGGGGCCGACCGGGGGGCTCGGGTTAGCCTTGCCGGCCGCCACCTGGAGCTTGATGTAGGCATCGATCTTCTTAGCCATTAGTTTATCTCCGCGAGTGCAAACGCCGAATCGGCTCCTCGCTCTTGCTTTTGCCTAAAACGCCACGCGCGACGCGCGGCTTGCAGGGTCAGTCTTTCGAAACCTGACCGAATTCGAGTTCAACCGGCGTGGAGCGCCCAAAGATCGAAACAGCAACCCGCAGGCGGCTCTTGTCGTAATTGACCTCTTCGACGACACCGTTGAAGTCTGTGAATGGGCCGTCGATAACCCGCACCACTTCGCCAACTTCGAACAAGACCTTGGGTTTCGGTTTTTCGACGCCTTCCTGAATGCGATCCAGAATGTTCTGGGCCTCTCGCTGGGAGATGGGCGTAGGTTTGTCGCTGCTACCGCCGATGAATCCCATGACCTTCGGGCAATCCTTGACCAAATGCCACGATGCTTCGTCCATATCCATCTGTACCAGCACATAGCCGGGAAAGAATTTACGGTCGCTCTTGCGCTTTTGACCGTCACGCATTTCGACGACCTCTTCGGTCGGCACCAGAATCTGGCCGAATTTTTCGTCCAGACCGCTGCGTTTCACACGGTCTTCGAGTGACCGCTTAACCTGATTTTCAAACCCGGAGTAGGCATGAACGACGTACCATTGAAGCGCCATGCTGATTAACCTCCCTGCCCAAGTAACCAGCGGGTAAATCCGCCGAGCATCAGGTCAAGCATCCACAGAAAAAGGGCTGTAACGATAACGATGGCAATAATGCTGCCGGTCGTCTTGATGGTTTCTTGCCTGCTTGGCCAGACAACCTTGCGGATTTCAATCTGCGTATCGCGCCCAAAGCCGATCAGGCTCCGGCCCTGAGCGGTGGTCAGGAATAGCGCGGCGGCGGCCAGTACGGGAACGAGCAGGGCAATTAGCCGCAGGAGGCGCCCGCTTTCGCCGAGGTAGTAGAAGGCGCCGATGCCGAGGGCCACGCATAGCGCGACGCCAGCGAATTTGGCGCCATCCAGCGAGGTCCGAGGTTCTTGTACGTCTGCGGTCATGTTATCTCGATGCTTGGACGCCTGCCCCCTGCCTGGATGCAGGGATGGCAGGCCAGGAGGGTCTCGAACCCCCAACCTGCGGTTTTGGAGACCGCCGCTCTGCCAATTGAGCTACTGGCCTGTATCTTTCGAACTCGTCAGGAAAGCCGAGGTCCCGCTTCAGGAGAGGCAGGACCTGGCTAGCGCAGATTGGACCTCAAGCGATGATTTTAGCAACCACGCCGGCGCCGACCGTCCGGCCGCCTTCGCGAATCGCAAAGCGCAGCCCTTCTTCCATCGCAATCGGGTTAATCAGCTTGACCGTGATCGACACGTTGTCACCAGGCATAACCATCTCTTTGCCTTCTGGCAGTTCAATCGCGCCTGTTACATCCGTCGT
>JAURHQ010000164.1 GCA_030833185.1 Gammaproteobacteria bacterium
CACCGAGCCGCTGTCCGGTTCGATCTCGCCCAGCAGGATCTTGAGCAGGGTGCTTTTGCCCACGCCGTTATTGCCCACGAGCCCAATCCGCTCGCCGCGCATGATTTTTACCGACACGCCCTTGATCACCGGCTCGCCGCCGAAGCCGTGGACGACGTTGCGCACTTCCACCACCTTGCGGCTGGACGGGTCGGCTTCTTCCACGTGTATGCGCGGCGCGGCCACCGGCTTGATACGCGCCTCGGCCTCGTCGCGTAGCGCGTACAGCGCGCGCACGCGCCCTTCGTTGCGGGTGCGCCGCGCCTTGATGCCCTGCCGGATCCACGCTTCTTCCTGTTCCAGCTTTTTATCGAACAGCGCGTTGTGGCGGGCCTCGTCTTCCAGCGCCTTGGCCTTGTTGGCGAGATAGGCCTGATAGTCGCCGGGCCAGTCGGTCAGGCGCCCGCGGTCGATTTCCAGAATCCGGGTCGCCAGACGCTGCAGGAACGCCCGGTCGTGGGTGATGAAGAGCACGCTGCCCTGAAACCCCAGCACCTTCTGCTCCAGCCAGGTGATGGTGCTGAGGTCGAGGTGATTGGTCGGTTCGTCCAGCAGCAGCAGATCGGGTGCGCTGACCAGCGCGCGGGCCAGCGCCGCGCGCCGCTGCCAGCCGCCGGACAGTTCGCCAAGCTTGCGCTCGGCCGGCAGGTCCAGTTCCGACAGCACGGTGGCCACCCGCTGCTCCAGCTGCCAGCCGCCCTGCGCGTCGATATGCCGCTGCAGCACTTCCATCCGCCGCAGCCCGGCTTCGTCCGGGTTGGACGCCGCCAGCGCCTGCCAGGCTTCAATGTGCCCCGCCAAATCGGCAAGGCCATCGCCCACGTAGCGGGCGACCGTCTGGTCGAGTTCGGTCGGCAGCGCCTGCGCCAGCTTGCTGATGCGCAAGTTGTTACGCAGCTTCATCTCGCCGCGGTCGAACTGCTGCTCGCCCGCCACGATGCGCAGCAGCGTGGACTTGCCCGCGCCGTTGCGGCCAATCAGGCACACGCGCTCGCCTTCCAGCAGCGAGAAGCTGGCGGACTTGAGAATGATCTGGTCGCCGAAATCGAGTGAAAGATCGTCGAAAGTAAGTAGGGTCATGCGCGGTGCCCGGGGAAGGGCTCGCATTGTCCTGCGCGGCTCTGCCCGGCGGCAAGCCGCAGTGCCCAATTTGCGCTGAGTGGTAGGGGGCGTGGCGGCCCCGCCGGCAAGGATTCCAGCAGCCCCGCCAATCCGCGGTAGGCGAGGCCCGTGCCCATAAGACTTCTGCGCAGCGCCCGGCCCGGCCAGGCGCCGGCCTCAGGGCATCCGATACACCAAATTGCGGATTTCGGTCATGTCTTCCATCGCAAACAGCACGCCTTCGCGGCCGAGACCCGAGTCTTTCACGCCGCCGTAGGGCATGTTGTCCACCCGGTAGGACGGCACGTCGCCGATCACCACGCCGCCGACTTCGAGTTCGTTCCAGGCCTGCTGAACCTTGTAGAAATCGCGGGTGAAAATGCCGGCCTGCAGGCCGAACTTGGAGTCGTTGACGCGCGCGAGTGCCTCGTCGAAGGTCTTGAAGCTGCTCATCACCGCGACCGGGCCGAAGGCTTCTTCGGTACACACCTTCGCCGAAGCGGGCACGTTTTCCAGCAGGGTGGCGTCCAGCATGGCGCCCTCGCGGGTACCGCCGCAGAGCAGGGTGGCGCCGACGGCAACGGCTTCGTTAATCCAGCGTTCCAGACGCAGCGCCTCGCCTTCGGAGATCATGGGACCGATGAAGGTCTGTTCGTCCTTCGGGTCGCCTTTGATCAGCTGCCGCGTCCGTGCCACGAGCTTCTCGCGCACTTCCGCATAGCGCGATTCATGCACCAGAATCCGCTGGACCGAAATACAGCTTTGGCCGGACTGATAGAACGCGCCAAACACGATGCGCTCGACCGCGAAATCGACATCCGCATCGTGATCGACCACCACCGCCGCATTCCCGCCCAGTTCCAGCACCACTTTTTTCTTGCCGGCGCGCGCCTTCAGCGCCCAGCCGACATCCGGCGAGCCGGTGAAGGACAAGAGCTTCAGGCGCTCGTCGGTGGTGAATAAATCCGCCCCGTCACGGGTGCAGGGCAGGATGGAAAACGCGCCTTCCGGCAACGAAGTCTCGGCCAGCACTTCGCCAATGATGAGCGCGCCTAGCGGGGTCAGCGAAGCCGGCTTCATCACAAACGGACAGCCCACGGCCAGCGCTGGCGCCACCTTGTGGGCGGCCAGATTGAGCGGGAAATTGAAGGGCGAAATGAAGGAGCAGGGGCCAATCGGCACGCGCTTCCACATGCCGTGGTAGCCGCGCGCGCGGGGCGAGATTTCCAGGGTTTGCAGCGCGCCGTGCAGGCGTACCGATTCTTCGGCGGCGATGCGGAAGGTGTCGATCAGGCGCGTTACCTCGCCGCGCGCGTCCTTGATCGGCTTGCCGGCTTCGATGCACAGCGAGTAGGCCAGCTCTTCGGCGCGTTCCTGAAAGCGCGTCACACAGTGCTGCAGGATGGCCTGTCGTTCATAGGCCGGCAGCGCGGCGGTGGCGGGCGCGGCGGCCACGGCGGCCGCGATTGCGCGGTCAATATCGCTGGCATCGGCCAGCGCCACGCGGGTCACCACCTCGCCGGTGTATTTATCGGTCACCGCCAGATCGCGTCCGCTGTCGACGGGCTTGCTGGCCAGGTAGAACGGATAACGCGCTTTCAGTTGCATGGTGGGGGCTCCCCGTTTCAGACGGCGGCGCTGCGCACTTTCAAATCCCGGTTCAGGATTTGATCGTTTTCGGTGTAGTCCACCGGGCAGTCGATGAGGTGGAAACCCGGCGCGTTCAGGCAGTGGCTCAGAATCGGACCCAGTTCTGCCGCCGAGCCCACGCGATGACCGTGGCCACCGTAGCTTTCGACGTAGCGCACGAAGTCCGGGTTGCCGTAGGTCAGGCCCCAGTCCGTCAGGCCCATATTGGCCTGCTTCCAGCGAATCATGCCGTAGGCGTCGTCGCGCAGAATCAGCACCACCAGCTGCATGTTGAGGCGCACGGCGGTTTCGATTTCCTGCGAGTTCATCATGAAGCCGCCGTCGCCGCAGACGGCGAGGATTTTCTTCTCCGGGTAGACCAGCCGCGCGGCCATGGCGGACGGCAGGCCGGCGCCCATCGTGGCCAGCGCGTTGTCGAGCAGCACGGAGTTGGGCGTGTGCGCCTTGTAGTTGCGCGCAAACCAGATTTTGTACACGCCGTTGTCGAGCGCAATGATGCCGTCGGACGGCATGGCATGGCGCACCTCGGCAACCAGACGCTGCGGGTAGACCGGGAAGCGATCATCCGCTGTGCCTTCGGCCACCTGCGCCTCGCCCGCGGCGCGAATGACATCAATGCGTTTGAAGTCCCAGCTGGCCTGCGGGGTGATCGTCTCTTTCATCTGCCAGACGGCGTTCGCAATATCACCCACGACTTCAATTTGCGGGAAATACACCGGGTCGACTTCCGCCGAGCGGAAGCTCACATGCACCACCGGCGTGCCGCCGGGGCGCATGAAGAACGGCGGCTTCTCGATCACGTCGTGGCCGATGTTGACGATGAGGTCCGAGGCCTCAATCGCCCGATGCACGAAGTCGCCGGCCGACAGCGCGGCGTTGCCCACGAACAGCGGATGCCGCTCGTCGATCACGCCCTTGCCAAGCTGGGTGGTGACAAAGCGAATGCCGGTCTTCTCGACAAACTCGAGCAGCATGCGCGAGGTAATTTTGCGGTTGGCGCCGGCGCCGATGATGAGGATGGGTGACTTCGCCGCTTCCAGCGCCTTCACCGCGGCGCGAATGGCCTTGTCTTCCGGCACCGGGCGACGGCTCAGGCTGCGCGGAATCGGCGCGCCGCTGGCTTCTTCTTCCGCGATGTCTTCCGGCAGTTCCAGATGCACGGCACCCGGCTTTTCTTCTTCGGCCAGCCGGAAGGCCTCGCGCACGCGGGAGGCGATGTTGTCGGCGGACGCCAGCTGGTGGGTGTACTTGGTGATGGGCCGCATCAGGTCCACCACGTCAATAATCTGGAAGCGCCCCTGTTTCGAGGACTTGATGGGCTTCTGGCCGGTGATCATCATCATCGGCATGCCGCCCAACTGGGCATAGGCCGCAGCGGTGACGAAATTGGTAGCGCCCGGCCCCAGGGTCGACAGGCACACGCCGGTCTTGCCGGTCAGGCGGCCGTAGGTGGCGGCCATGAAGCCCGCCGCCTGCTCGTGGCGGGTCAGCACCAGGCGAATGCTCTTGGAGTGCCCCAGCGCTTCAAGAAACGCAAGGTTCTCTTCCCCCGGAATGCCGAAAATGTATTCCACACCCTCGTTTTCGAGGGCTTTGATGAACAGTTCAGAGGCATTCAAGGGCAGTACTCCAGCGTTTGGCGGGTGAGGGATGCGGGCTATTGGGCCCGTAAACCCCGCCCGACTCAACCGATTTGGGCGTCTCTCGGCGACAGAAAGAACCGCGCCGGCGGAAATAGTCGGCAAGCGCCGGCCATGACAGCCCGCAGAGGCTTCTGTAGGCTCGCGCCGGATTCCCCTCACGCCGGAGCGCGCCATGACAACCGTTGCCCTCATCGAATATGAAGACGCCAGCCCCGAAGTCCGCGCCGTCTATGACGACATCCGGGCCACGCGCAAAACCGATTTCATCAACAACTTCTGGAAGGCGCTGGCGGTCAATCCCGCCCAGCTCGCCCGCACCTGGTACGCAGCCAAGGAGGTCATGGCCCCCGGCGCGCTGGATCCGCTGGTGAAGGAGTTCATCTACATTGCGGTATCGGTGGCTAACGGCTGTTCCTACTGCATCCACTCGCATACCGCAGCGGCCAAGGCCAAAGGCATGACGGAAGCGCAGTACGGCGAACTGCTGGCCGTCATCGGCATGGCGCATTCCACCAACGGACTGGTCACCACCATGCAGGTACCGGTCGATGACGCGTTTCAGGTGAAATAAATCCCGTCTACCACCGGCCAGGCCGAGGAGCATCTTCATGACTCAAGCGACTACCGTCTTCACCAGCGAAGCCCAACTGCGCGACCTGCTGGGCCATCCCATGGAACTGGCCGCCCGCAAGGCCATTCCGTATCTGGACAAATACTGCAAGGCCTTCATTGAGCGGGCGCCGTTTCTGACGCTGGCGACGTCCAATGCCGCCGGCAAGGTGGATGTCTCGCCGCGCGGCGACCAGCCGGGTTTTGCGCTGATTCTGGATGACAACACGCTGTTTCTGCCGGAACGCCCGGGCAACGCGCGCTACGACTCGCTAATCAACATCATCGAGAACCCGCACGTTGGCCTGCTGTTTTTCGTACCGGGTTTTGAAGACATGCTGCGGGTCAACGGCCGCGCCCAGCTCATTCACGACGAGGGCTTGATGGCGCGCTGTGTGGTGAACGGCAAGGCGCCGAAAATCGGCATCCGGGTGCAGGTGGAAGAAGCCTATCTGCACTGCGCGAAGGCGCTGAAGCGCTCGCAGCTGTGGTCCGCCACTGCGCATCGCGACCGCAAGGAACTGCCCTCGCTGGGCCAGATGGTGCTGGAGCAGACCGCGGCGGCCAACGAAGCGCCTACCGCTGAAGTCATTCGCAGCGTCGACGAATACATCGAAGACAACTACCGCACCGAGCTCTACTGAGTGAGCACCGAGGTCAGGGCGACGCCCGGCACCTGGCCGCTGATGCTGGGCGCGGCCGCCATCCTGCTGATCACGCAGGGCGCGCGGCAGTCGCTGGGGCTGTTCGTTGCGCCGCTCGACCGCGATACCGGCTTGGGCATCGCCAGCGTCAGCTTTGCCTTTGCCGTCTCGCAGTTCATGTGGGGCTTCGCGCAGCCGTTTTTCGGGGCGGTGGCCGCCCGCTGGGGCACGCGGCTGGTGCTGGTCGGCGGGGCGCTGCTGGTGGCGCTGGGCACCGCCCTCACGCCCTTTGCGCGCAGTTCAGCCGCGCTGACGCTCTGCCTCGGGATCATCGCGGCGGTCGGCGCGGCGGCCGGCAGCTTTGCCATTCTCATCGGCGGCATTGCGCGCTACCTGCCCGAACACCGCCGCTCGTTTGCGTCCGGCTTCATCAATGCCGGGGCCTCGCTGGGCCAGTTCGTTTTTGCGCCGGTGTTGCAGTGGGGCATTGAGCGCTACGGCTGGGTGCCGACCATGTTTGGTCTGGCCGCGACCGCCCTGCTGGCGATCCCGATTTCGCTGCAGCTAACCGCACATCTCGAAGCCGCGCCCCTGCTCGCAGGCGCCAGCACCGGCGAGGGGCTGCGCGCCCAGTTGCGCCGGGCGCTCCGCGAGCGCAGCTACCTGTTGCTGCACCTCGCGTTTTTTACCTGCGGCTTTCACGTCGCGTTTCTGGTGACGCATCTGCCCGGTCAGGTCGCGCTCTGCGGGCTTGCGCCCGCCGTGTCGGCCGCGGCGCTGGCCTTGATCGGGCTGTTCAATATCGCGGGCAGTCTGGGCGCCGGGGCCCTGTGCCAGCGCTATCGCATGAAATCGGTGCTGATGGCGATGTATCTGGCGCGCGCGGCGCTGATCGCGGTGTTTCTGCTGGCGCCAAAAGTGCCATGGACGTTTTATCTCTTCGCTGCCGCGCTGGGCCTGACCTACCTCGCGACCGTACCGCCCACTGCCGGTCTGGTCGGCAAGCTGTTTGGCCCGCAGCACCTGGCCACGCTGTTCGGGCTGACGCTGGTGACCCATCAGCTGGGCGCGTTTTTTGGCGCCTGGCTGGGCGGGATCAGCCTCAGTCGTTTCGGCGACTACAGCTGGATGTGGTACGCCGACATGGTGCTTGCCGCGCTGGCGGCGCTTTGTCACTTACCGATTCGCGAAGCGCGCCCGCTGCCGCGCCTGGCCCCCGCCTGATTCACAAGGAAGCCCGCATGAACTTTGAACTCACCGCCGAACAGCAGCAGATCCGCGACAGCGTGCTGAAACTCTGCGCGCAATTTGACGACGCCTACTGGCTGGCGCGCGACAAGGACGGGCGGTTTCCGGAGGAATTCTGCCGCGCGATTGCGGACGGCGGCTGGGTGGGCACGGCGGTGCCGGAGATTTACGGCGGCAGCGGACTGGGGACTACCGAAGCGGCGCTGGTGGTGCAGGCGATCTCCGAATCCGGTGCGGCCAACAGCGGCGTGTCGGCAATTGCGATCGGCCTCTTTGGCCTAAGCCCCATCATCAAGTACGCCTCCGACGCCCAGCGCGCTGAGTGGCTGCCGCGCATCGTGGCGCGCGACGACATCGCCTGCTTTGGCGTGACCGAGCCCAACACCGGCCACGACACCACGCGCCTCAAGACCCGCGCCGAGCGGCGCGGCGAGCACTATTACGTGAGCGGCGAGAAAGTGTGGATTTCCACCGCGCAGGTCGCGAACAAGATCATGCTGATCGCGCGTACCACGCCCATCGAGGACTGCGCGCGGCCGGTGGACGGGCTGTCGCTGTTCTATACCGACCTTGACCGGCGCTACGCGGACGTGCGCGTCATCGACAAGATGGGCCGGCATTGCGTGGACTCGAACCAGATTTTTTTCGAAGACATGCCGGTGCCGGTCGAGCACCGCATTGGCGAAGAGGGCAAAGGTTTTCGCTATCTCCTGACGGGCCTCAACGCCGAGCGCATTCTGATCGCCGCGGGCCTGGTCGGGCTCGGTCGCGTGGCGCTACGCCGGGCAACCGAATACGCGCAGTCGCGCGTGGTGTTTGGGCGGCCGATCGGCATGAATCAGGCGATCCAGCATCCGCTGGCCAAAAACTGGGCGGAACTTGAAGCGGCCAACCTGCTCGCCTTCAAGGCGGCCGCGCAGCACGAGGCGGGTCAAGACTGCGGGGTGGCCGCCAACGCCGCCAAATATCTCGCGGCGGAAGCGGCGTTCTCCGCCTGCACGAATGCGGTGATGACGCACGGCGGCATGGGCTACGCGAAGGAATATCACGTCGAGCGGTATTTCCGGGAAGTCATGATTGCGCGGATTGCGCCGGTCAGCCGCGAGCTGATTTTGAGCTATCTGGCCGAACGCGTGCTGGGCTTGCCGAAGTCGTACTGAGGATGCCGGCCGGCGCGTAACCGAGATTTACGCGCCGGTCTC
>JAURHQ010000165.1 GCA_030833185.1 Gammaproteobacteria bacterium
CGATTTTCGAAAAATCCAGAATGTCGTTGATGATGCCCAACAGGTGCTGCGCCGAGAGCTGGATTTTTTCCAGGTAATCCCGCTGTGGCGCCGTTAACTCGGTGCGGAGCGTGAGATGCGTCAGGCCGATGACCGCGTTCATGGGTGTGCGGATTTCGTGGCTCATATTCGCCAGAAAATCGCTTTTCGCCTGCGCCGCGTTCTCGGCCGCAGCGGTGGCTTCGGCCAGCGCCGCGTTGCGTTCCTGCAGGCGAGCCAGCAGTTCATCGCGGGTTTCCTGCCCGGCGATCTGCTGCAGGCGCGGCAGATGCGCGGCTAACCGCGTGGGCTGCTGCAGGCGGTAGCTGAGTTCAAACCCGCTGCCGTTCTTGTAATCGATCGCGGCCCGCGGCGGCTGCCGCCAGGCGCCATCGGCCAGACTTGCGCACTCAAACTGAAAACCCAGCCGTTCGCCGTGTGCATCGGTGATGGCCAGAAACCGCACCCGCGCGCCGCTGCCATGGCGACCCAACCAACGGCCGAGTTCCGAGGCTGCCCCGGCGATCCGCGCGGCCGTTGGCTCGGGCGCGTCCAGCGCGCGCACCATCAGGTAGATCTTCTGTCGCGCCGCCAGCAGTTGCTCGACGGTTTGCACGGCCTGCGCGTGGAGGGGAATTACTTCAGCCATTTCATGACCACACAGCCGGCGTCGTCGTAGGGCTTGGCCGAGTCGGCGAGAAACCGCCGCGCGATCTGATCCGCCGAGCGCAGGCTGACGCTGGATTGCAGCGCATGCGTGGCCAGATCGGGCAGGCCGTCAGTCCACAGGATGACGCAGTCGCCGGTACTCAGCGGCACGGTTTGCTCGAAAGCCGTGGGCAGGCGCTCGCCCAGCACGCCGTCGCGCGACACGCCGCGCCAGGCCTGCGCGCCCAGTTTTGCCGCGCGCGTATTGCCGACCGCGAGATAGCGCAGCTGGTTCCGCGCGGCGTCGGCAAACGCGAGACCTACCGCCGCGCCCAGTGTGCCCTGCGCGGCGGCATGCAGCCCGGCCATCGTCTGTAGCAGGTCGGCGCTGGCATGGGCCTGCAGGTGAGCAACCAGCCGGGTGCTGACCTGATACGCCCGTTCGCCATGACCGGAAGCGTCGATGATGGCGAGCAGGAGGCCGCCATCGCAGCCGATCACCAGCGCCTGATCGCCACTCCGCAATTCACCCGGATGGGCGCACACCCGGCAGCTGACATCCCAGCAACCGGCCGTGGGGGGACCACTGCCCAGCGTGCGCTGCGACGACGGGTCCAGCGGCGGCGCCGCTGCCCGTCCCACGACCCGCTTGCGGGCGACGATCCGCGTGCCTTGCCGGGGCTGGGAGGCGATGGTGAATTCATCCGCCATCCGTCGCACCCCGGGTAGTCCGAGTCCCAGGCTGCCACCCGTGCTGAAGTGGTCGGCCATTGCCTGATGAATATCGACGATGCCGGGTCCTGAATCCTCGGCGACAATTTCGATGTCCACCGCGCCCGCCGCGTCCAGACGCTGCAAGCCGATAAACCCGCGCCCGGCGTATTTGACGATGTTGGTGCCGAGCTCCGAGACGATGGTGGCGATCAACGCGCGGTCAACCTCGGACGCGTCCTGCAGCAACGGAAGTTGCCGGGTACGCACGGCGGCGACCGCGACGTCCCCCTCACTTGCAATCAAGAAGCGCTCGATGCGGTTCATCCGCCGGCGCCTGGCGACGCGCCCCGCCCGGCCTGTCGCCGCCACAGCAGGGCCCGATCCAGCGCGTCTTCCAAATTGCGCGCAGTCTCCAGCCCGCTGCTGTCGACATCCGCATTAACCAGATGGGCGACCACACCCGGCCGCAGCCCGGCCAGGATCGGCCGCGCGCCCAGCAGCGCGCAGGCCCGCAGGGTTTCGCGCAAGTCGGCAAACTCAACGCTGTCGATGAGGCGCAGCAGCCCGCAGTCCACCACCACGGCCCCGGCGCGCTGTGACTGCACCGCCTCCAGCGCGCGGACGCGCAACACCGACAGCGTGTCGTGATGCAGTTGCGGCGGCATCGCCACCACCACGCAGCCACGGACCAGCGTGACGTCGATCGCCGCATCCGCCTGCTCCTGCGACTCCATCATGGTCGGTTCGCCGGATTACGCGCTGCCTTCGGCCAGCGCATGCACCCGCTTGTCGGCGCCCACCAGTCGGAGCGCGATTTCGAAGGCATCGCGCAAGGTCGCGGTGGTTTTGACTTCGCCCACGTTGACCCCAAGCTCCACCACGGTTCGCGCAATGGCCGGGGAGATCCCGGAAATAATGGCTTCGCAACCCATCAGGCGGGTCGCCTTGGTGATCTTGATCAACTGGTTGGCAACCGCCGTGTCCAGCGCGCCCACGCCGCTGATATCGAGCACGAACACCTTGGCCCTGAGTTCGGCAATTTTCGACAGGCTCTTGTTCATGATGTCCTGCGTGCGCGCCGAGTCGATGATGCCGAGCAGCGGCAGCAGCAGAATGCCCTCCCATATCGGCGTCACCGGCGTAGACACTTCCATCACGGCGCGGCTGTGCTGGGCAATTTTTTCGCGCTGAATGCGGGAGATTTCATCCAGCACGTAGTAGGTCTCGACGTACGCGCATTTACGCAGTGCCGTGACCATCGCGACCGCGTCTTGCGGCGCCAGTTTGCCGAGACGATCACCCAGCAGCGAGACCGCCTTGGAGACGCCGGCAAGATAAATATCGTTGGGCAGATCGATGCGGGCATGCACCGCGCCGATGTAGCGGCGCGACTCGGCGAAGCGCTCGTCCATTTCGCCGCTAAAAAAGCTACGCCAGTGTTCCAGCTGCTGGCGCTGAACCCGGCCCAGCGCTTCGGCATTGCCGGCAAAAAAATACTGGTATTCCTCCTGCATCTGCAGCCAGCTGTACCAGTCTTGGACAAACCCGGCCATTTCTGGAATCAGGAGCTCGCCGGCTTTTTTTAACAACGCGAGGTCGGTGGCATCGACCTCGAACTTGCGCAGCACCGTCTGGATATTTTCAGTCGCGGCCATAAACGGACTCCTCATGATGGATGGCGGCGGGGCTGGCAAACAACCTGCCCGCGCGGCGATCAGGTAAAGGCACTGCGCACCATTTCTGTCGAACTGTCGCTCAGATGCGCGGCGATTTCCGCAAAGCGGTTTTCGATTTCAAGGAACGCATCAACCACGGCAGGATCGAAATGCGTGCCCCGGCCGGCGACGATGACGTCGCGCGCCTCGGCCAGCGGCATGGCTTCCTTGTAAACCCGCCGGTTGATTAGCGCGTCGTATACATCGGCCAGCGCCATCAGCCGCGCGGCGAGGGGGATAGCCTCCCCCACCAAGCCCTGCGGGTACCCGGAGCCGTCCCATTTTTCCTGATGCGAATAGGCGATTTCACGCGCGCAGGCGAGGAAGGAATTGGAAGAATTGAGCACCCGCTCGGCCGCCATAATGGCATCGCGGCCAAGCTGGCAATGGGTCTTCATGATTTCAAACTCATCCGGCGTCAGCTTGCCCGGCTTGAGCAGAATGCGGTCGGGAATGCCGACTTTGCCGATGTCATGCAAGGGCGCGGACTTGTACATGGTCTCGATGTACTCATCGGTCAACATCTCCGCATAGCGCGGCGACTGGCGCAGTTGTTGCGCCAGCGCCTCGATGTAGCGCTGGGTGCGCAGGATGTGATTGCCGGTATCGTTGTCGCGGGTTTCCGCCAGCGAGGCCATGGCCATGATCGTGACGTTTTGGATCGTCGAGACTTCGACCGTCCGCCGCTTGACCTCGGCTTCGAGGTAGGCGTTCTCGTCGCGCAGAAAATCGGCCGCCAGTTTCAGGGTCAGCTGGGTCTTGATGCGGGCCAGCGCCAGCGGCGGCGAAATGGGCTTGGTGATGTAGTCGACGGCACCCAGCGCGAAACCCTTTTCCTCATCTGCTACCGCGCTTTTGGCGGTGAGAAAAATCACCGGGATGTGTGCGGTGGCGGGGTTTTCCTTGAGCTGCGCGCACACCTCATAACCGTCCATGCCGGGCATCATGACGTCGAGCAGAATGAGGTCGGGCGGGCTCTCCCCATTCACGAGCCGCAGGGCGCGCTCACCGCTATTGGCGACCTTGACCCGATAAAGGTCTTTCAGCAGGCCGCTCATGAGATGCAGGTTTTCCGGCGTGTCGTCGACCACCAGCACCGTGGCGCGTGGCAGTGCGACTGCAGGCAGCGTGCTCATGCGAAAGCGCTCCATCCAGACGGGCTGCGGCGAACTGCCGTGGCGGATCGCCCCAGCGCGCGTGCCGCGCGTCGAGCAGCGCGGCGGTGGTGCCCGGAACCGGAATCGAACCGGTACGACCAAAGGTCGAGGGATTTTAAGTCCCTTGCGTCTACCAATTCCGCCATCCGGGCTGCGCAATGGTGTGCGGTCGGCCCGTACCTGAGATGGTATTCGCCGAGGCGCGAGTGTACGGGAGTGACGCCGCTCGCTCCTAGCCCTGTCCGGGTGCTACTCATGACGTAAGGCATCGATCGGGTCCAGTTGCGCGGCCTTGCGAGCCGGATAAAAGCCAAAAATCACGCCCACCAGCGCTGAAAATGCGGCGCCGACCACAATCACATCCGGCCGCCAGACGAAGGGCAGATCAAGCACCCCGCACAGCGCGGCCGACGCCGTGAGCGCCACCGCGATGCCAAGCACCCCGCCGAACAGGGACAAGGCCACCGCCTCGATCAGGAACTGCAACAGCACGTCGCGTTCCAGCGCCCCGATCGCCAGCCGGATGCCGATCTCCCGCGTCCGCTCGGTCACCGACACCAGCATGATGTTCATGATGCCAATGCCACCGACCAGCAGACTGACCGCACCCACGGTGCCGAGCATCATGGTCAGGGTGCGGGTGGTGGTGGCCATCGTGGTCATGATTTCCTTCATATCGGTGACGGAAAAATTATTCTCTTCCAGCGCTGACAGATGCCGCCGCTCGCGCAGCAGGTGCTCCAGATCGTTGCGAACCTGAAGCGTACTGGCGGCCGGCAGCAGCGAAAGTTGAATGAGCCGGATTTCCTGGTTGCCAACAACCCGCCGCTGCAGGGTGCGCAGCGGCATGACCACCAGATCATCCTGATCGGCGCCCATCGAGCTTTGCCCCTTGGGCGCGAGCAGGCCAATGACTTCGCAGGACAGCTTATTAAGGCGAATTTTACGGCCCAGCGGCGCGTCTGCCCCGAACAGCGCGCGCTGCACGGTGGCGCCAATCACGCACACCGCGCCGCCGGCGCGCTGCTCGCCTTCGCTGAAATTGCGCCCGGCCGCGAACTGCCAGCCACGCACCTTGAAAAACCGGTTGTCGCTACCGGTGACCGACGTCGACCAGTTGGCGTTATTGAACACCACCGTGGCAGGTGCCGAGTTGCTCGGCGCCACGGCATCCACGCCCGGAATGTCCCGCGCCACCGCCTGCACGTCGCCCCGCGTGAACGGCGGCGCCACCGAACTCATCCCCGGCCCCAGCCGCTGCCCCGGCCGGATGATCAGCATATTGCTGCCCAGACTGCCGATTTGCTGCTGCACTTGCAGCGTCGCGCCGCTGCCGAGGGTGACAATCACGATGACGGCCGCCACCCCGATCACAATGCCCAGAATGGTGAGAAACGAGCGCAAAAGATTGCGGCGTATCGCGCTCAAGCCCAGCGCCAGCGCGTTCCAGAACATCAGGCTGCGGCCGCGTGCGCGGGCTGCAGGCGGCCGTCGCGAAACTCGATCAGGCGCGAGGCATAGGCCGCCATCTCGGCTTCGTGCGTCACCATGACAATCGTCTGCCCTTGCCGGGTATTGAGGTCTTTGAGCAAGGCCATGATGAGGTGGCTGCGCTCCGTATCGAGATTGCCGGTGGGTTCGTCGGCCAACAGGACGCGGGGCGCGCTGACCACGGCGCGCGCAATCGCCACCCGCTGCTGTTGCCCGCCGGAGAGTTCGGCAGGCGTGTGTTCGGCCCGGTCGGCCAGACCCACCAGGTCCAGCGCCGCCAGCGCGCGGGCGCGACGCTCGCGCGCCGGCACCCGACGATAGAGCAGCGGCAGTTCGACGTTCTCTAGCGCCGAGGTGCGCGCCAGCAGATTGAAGCCCTGAAACACGAAGCCCAGCGCATGTCGGCGCAGCAGGGCCCGCTCTTCACGGCTCAAGGTCTCCACCGGCGTGCCTTCGAAGCGATAGCTGCCGGCGCTCGGCACGTCGAGACAGCCCATGATGTTCATGGCCGTCGATTTGCCGGAGCCGCTTGGGCCCATCAGCGCCACAAATTCGCCCGCCGCGATCGACAGCGAGACGTCCCTCAGCGCAAATACCGTCGCGTCGCCACTGCCGTAAACGCGCGAAAGTCCGCTAAAGGCGATGACCGGCGGCTGCATCGCCTAAGGCAGCGCCGCGCTGATACCGACCACCAGCGGCATCTCTGGCGTCAGTTCGCCGGCGGTGATCACCGTGCGCTGACCGTCGCTGGCGCCGGTGGTCACCGGGATAGAGACCGGCTTGTCGTCCCGTAGCAGCCAGACCCGGGCGCCGGCACCTTCCGGCACCCGTTTGACTGGCGCCGGTGGTCGCCACAGCAGGCGCGCCACCAGCGATCCGCCGCCCGCCTCGCTGGCTGCGGGCAAAACCGGCGGCACAAAGCGCAGCGCGGCGTTCGGCACCAGCAGGGCCTGTTCGTTGGTTTCCACCGCAATCTCTGCGGTCGCCGTCATGCCCGGACGCAGCAGCAGTTCACTGTTGTCGACGCTGAGTTGCGCCTCGTAGGTCACCACGCCCTCCACCGTTTGCGGCACATAGCGCACTAGCGTGATGGTCGCGGGGAAGCGGCGGTTGGGGTAGGCATCGACCGTAAACTCGGCCTGTTGGCCGGCCGTCACCTTGCCTACGTCGGCCTCGTCCACCTGCACGTTGAGCAACATCTGCCCCAGACTTTCGGCCAGCGTAAACAGCACCGGCGTCTGGAGGGTGGCCGCCACCGTGGTGCCGGGCTCCACCTGCCGCTTCAGCACGATGCCGCTGATTGGCGCGTGAATCACCGCTTTTTCCAGCAGTCGACGGTCGTAATCAAGCTGCGCCTGGGCCTGATTGACCTGCGCTTCGGCGACCGCGAGCCCGGCGCTCGCCCGCCGCGTGGTGGCCTCGATGGCCTCAAATTCTTCGCGGGCGGTCAGCTTGCGGGCCAGCATTTCGGTGGCGCGGCGCAGCCGGTTGCGGGTTTCATCCAGCGTCGCACGGGCCTCTGCCACGCGCGCTTCGGCCAGCGTCAGCGCCGCGCGCGACTGGCGTTCGCGCGCCGCGAGCTGGGTGGTGTCCAGTCGCGCCAGCACCTGCCCGGCCTCTACCCGGTCGTTGAAATACACCAGCACAGATTCCACCGTGCCCGAGACTTCCGTGCCCACGTCGACCTGCGTCACCGGCTGCAGCGTGCCGGTCGCGGTGACCTTGAGGGTCAGCGCGCCACGCGTCACGGGCTCGGTGGCGTAAGCGACGGGCGGCGGCGGCGCGTTGAGTCGGGCTCGCAGTGCCAGCGCCCCGCCCGCCAGCAGCACCAGCGCGAACAGACTCCAGTAGATGCGCCGGCGACGCAGACCGCGGCGATGCGCGGTCAGCAGCCGGGGCAAATCGCCGCTCCCGTCCACGTCTGTGTCAGCTGGGTCACTCATGAGCGTCACAGACCCGCCGGGCGAGGTAGAAGTTCGAGCGCACTAGACCAGCAGGCCGCCGCCATCGACCACCAGGTTGATGCCGGTCACAAAGCCGTTTTTCATCAGGAACAGCACGGCGTCGGCAATTTCTTCCGGTCGCCCGACGCGGCCCAGCGGCAACTTCGCACCGGCCGCGGCCAGCACCTCGTCGCGCGCCGCGCCAAAAATGCCGTCGAACAGCGGCGTATCGGTGTAGCCCGGCTGGATGGTGTTCACGCGCAGCGGCGCGAGATCGAGCGCCAGCGCGCGGGCCAGCGCGTCGACCGCGCCGCAGGACGCGGTGGCGACCGAAGCGCCCGGCAGTGGCCGCCGTGCTGCCGTCCCCGACATGAACGTGATGGAACCGCCAGCGCGCATTTTCGGCGCGGCGTATTTGGCGGCGTAGATCGCGCCCCAGAAGCG
>JAURHQ010000166.1 GCA_030833185.1 Gammaproteobacteria bacterium
GGGCTGGGCGGAAAACGGGTAACGATGCTCATGCGTTGGCGGGCCCGAAGAAAAAAAGGATGCGCGATTATAGGGGCCGCCAGCAGTCCAAGTCGCTCGGACTCGTTGACCATCCCCAAAGCCGCCGCCTACAATCCGCGCCTGCATTTTTTCTGGCCCGGCAACGGGCGATTAGCTCAGCGGGAGAGCACTGCCTTCACACGGCAGGGGTCAGTGGTTCGATCCCACTATCGCCCACCAGAAATCGTTCCGTGATTCAGATGTTTATCCAACACCCCAAAAAGCCTTGCGGCGGGTGTGCTCAAACGTACTGAAAAATCTGTCCCGCTCGCGGTCCCCGGCATCAACATCACGTCGCCCTAGCTTACGCATGCAAAAGCGGCGCACAGCGCATAGCCCGCCTGCCTGCGAACTCGCGACGAATCTCACTTGCCAGCGCACTAGCGTCGCGCCCGGGTCTGCAAAAGAGGGGCGACTAGACGTCCGTCACTTCAGTCGACAAGGGTCTTCATTCGGGGCTCGGCTGCTGTCTGAATTCTAGATGGCAGTCGGGCCTTCAGGCATGGCAACAAGGCCGCAATACGCGGCCGCTCTTTACGCCGGGAATTACGCGCCCAGCAGCCGCCTAGCCAGCACGGCCTGCATGTCGCGACGCCCGTCCGAGAGCAGATAAATGATTACCTGATCGCCCGCAACGCGATAAATCACGCGGTACGGTTTGAAGTAATCCTGCCGGTATTCCTTAATCCCCAGACTAACCAGTTCTCTGGGATAAGTGCCGCGCTCCGGGAACCTTGCAAGGCTTTCTACCAGTTCGATCAGTTTATCCAGCGGGCGATTCGCGTTGGCGACCGAGTCGAATTCGGTGATGTAGTCCTATAGCGCTTCCAGATCCTGCTCAGCGCCCTCGGTGAGCAGGACCTCAAATTTTGCAGGGACGCGCCCCATCAGGACGACGAATGCTTGGCCCGAAGCCGGGCCACAACCTTGGCGACGGGCTGCAGCTTGCCGGCCGCCACTGCCTGATTGCCCAACGCAAGGATTTTCAGCAGCGCCAGCGTTTCTTGCGTCTCTTCGAACGATGCGAGGTCCTGCAGGACGGCCTTGGCTTCGCCGTTCTGGGTAATTACCAAAGGCTCACGCTGCGCTGCGAGCTGCGCTAGCACCTCGGCGGCGTTGGCCTTGAGGTCGCTAATCGGTTTCACTTGTGACGAATAACGCATGCCATGTCCGCCCTCTTACTAGAGGACCGAATTTAGTCTTTTAATAGTTCTTAAACACGGCAATGAATCAGACATTCTGTGGCACGGGCGGGCGCTTGTCTGGCGTTGCGCTGGAGAGCCGCAGGTTCCTCAATCCCGTATTGGACGTCTCTGCGACGGCGTCCACCCAATGGAGCGCCTCTGCGATCCCGTTGGCCGTCGTGATCACGCTTTGGCTGATGTCATCCTCATCGAGGACCTCGCCCAGACCGCCCGCCGTCGGGCTTCGACGGTCTCGGGCATCGCCTGTTTCTTACGTGCCGTTGTGGCTCGTAGACGGATTCTCCATTCCAGCGACAAGCACTGCAGCAGCCATCGATAGCTCAAGCAGAACCGACGATTTCTCGGCGATTGCCACCATCCTGGCTGGAAACGACACCATGCGGCTTTCTTCCTTTGCCGACAAAATGCGGGGCTATGCCGGCAACGACAAGCTCTACGGCAATGGAGGGAACGACGCGATCTTCGGCAACGAAGGGGACGACACGCTGGCCGGCGGGGCCGACAAGGATGTGCTGGTGGGCGGTACCGGACGGGACACGAATCCAGGTGCTGAGATATTTTTTTCCGCAAGGCTCAGGGGCGCCAGACAACGCCCGCCGCGCTTCCCTTCGCCGCGCCAAGCAGTCAAAGCCCCGCGCTCAGCGCCCGCCGATGGACTCGGTGGTTTCCGGCACGCGGCTTGCGGCGCGTCCCGGCAAACGGGCTATCGGCGCACTCGCGGCTACCGGCACACTTGCGGCTACCGGCACACTTGCGGCTACCGGCACACTCGCGGCCACCGGCACAGGCACTGGACCGCTGGCGCTGGAGGTCTTGGCCCACCATCGCGCGACCGCCCACCCGGCCAAGGCCACCAGCACGCCGCCCACCAAATCCACGAAGTAGTGGAACCGTAGATACAGCGTGGCAAACCACAGCAACAGGCAAGGCGCCAGCACCATCCAGAATCGACGCCGCCCGTGCTGCCAGTCAAAAAGCAGCAGATACAGGGTTGCGGCGAAATGGATGCTGGGGAATGCGTCTACCGAGTTGCTGCCGTTATTCACCGGGCCGAGCGTCAGCCCCAGCAGCCAGACGCCGGCCAGCGGCTGCTCGAATTGTACGAACCGGTGCGGCCCCCCGGCAGGTAAAAAGGTGTAGCCGGTAAAGCCCAGCCCGTAGAGCACGAACAGTCCGACGATGCATTTGCAGAACAGCGCCAGATCGCGCGCGCAGTAGGCGCCCGGTCCCGCGATCAGATAGCAGAAGAAGAATAAATACCCGGCCATTGCCAGATCCACCAGCCATGGCCGCTGCGGCGACAGCCAGGCCAGCGCTGGCGTTTCACCCAACAAGGCGCGATCCCAAGCCAGCAGCAGGTCATCGACCGACGACTTGCCCAGCAGCGGCACGGCGTGCTCCATCGCAAAAAAACTGAGACCCATCGCCGCCGGATAAAACAACAGTCGCACCCGCCAGCGTAGCGGCGTTGGATTGCGCCTTGCCCAGACGATAACGCCCGCGCTTGCCAGCAGGCAGCCGAAAAAAACCAGAGACCACGGCAAGGCGGCGGCGCCAGTCACGGCCAGTCGTAGGCCTGTCAGTGCTAGAAATGCGCCGAAGCACCATTCATGGGGGAGCACGCCGGTGCCGGTTTTTTTCAACGGAGGAAATAGCCATAGCTTGAAAGTCGGCCCTCAGGCTAGCGAGGTTCACGAAGACTGGCCACTCTTTTCGGTGAGGACGCCTGAGGGCCGGGCGTGTCTGCGCCTGCGGCTCCTGGCGCGAAGCGCTGGGCGGTCGAAGGCCTCAATCGGTCCCGTAGCTGCACCCCGGTCAAAAGTCCACTCAACGCGGAGCGGCTGCGCCTCACTCAAGCGCCAAATCTGGCGCCACCGCCGCGACAGGCCTCACCGAAGATCTCGCCCACGCAGCCTTGAGACGCGCCTCCACGGTTGTGGCCATGGCGTCTTTCTTCTGCGCACGCAGCGCCTGCAGCAGGCCGCTCAAGGCCCAGCCGTTGTTCTTGTGCTTACGCAGATCCTGCCAGTACACGCTCTCTGCTTCATCCGGCCGGCCGGCGGCGAGCAGGGCGGCGCCCAGCGCGTGACGGGGTGGATAGGCCCACTCCGAGGGCTCGGTGTAGACCAGCAACTCTTCGAGGCGCACGGCTTTCTCCAGCTGCGCGATGGCCTCGTCGTGGCGACCCTCGGCGCTCGCGATGCCGGCCGTCAGCGACGGCACGCTAACCCGCAAAATGCTGCGCGCGCTGTTTTGGGAAAACAGGTTCTTATCCAGCGACGGATCTTTCATCACGCCCTGCAGCGCGCTCAGTTCGGCTTTGGCCTCGGTGAGTTTGCCGGTGGCGGCAAAGGCCTGTCCGCGCAGGTAGTGCCACGCGCCGGTGAGAAAGGCGGATGACGCCGGCGGCGCGGGTTCTTTCAGCGCGTCCTGCCACAGGCCAAAGCGCACCATGGTCCAGTACGGCACCACGCGAAAGGCGGCCAGCATGGGCATGGCGCTCAGCGTGGCGTCGTCGATTTTGCTGGCGACCTTGCGACCGGCCTCCTCGGCCAGCGCCTGCTGCCCGTCAAACATCGCCGCAAACCACATGAAGTGGATGTTGTGCGGGTAATAGCCCATTGCGTAGAGCCCCTGGGCCCGGCACTGGGTGATGTAGTCCTCGTCGGCGACGATGGCCAGCCGGTTGCTTTCGATGGCGTCGGCATAGCGGCCCACGCGCTGAAAGATATGCGACGGCATGTGCACCATATGGCCAGCGCCGGGCATCAGATGCAGCAAGGTGTCGGCCGAACGCTCGGCGCGCTCGGGCGTCGGGGTGGATTCCAGCAGGTGGATCTGCAAATGCAGCGCGCCCGGGTGACGGGCATCACGGCGCAATACGTCTTCCGTCAGGGCCACGATTTCCGCCGTCCCTTCGTGCGGCTGACCGTCCGGCATCCAGTAGCCCCAGGGGCGCAGATCCATCACCGACTCGATGTACAGCGCGGCAATATCGAGGTCGTCCGGAAACTGTTGATGCACCTTGCGCATCGCCACGGCGTAGGCCTGGTCGTTGGCCTTGCGATGGTCTGCCGAGCCCGAGTAACGCTTCGCCAACGCGGCGATCAGCGCCTGCTCGCGCGGGGTGGCTTTCGCAGCCAGCGCCTGCGCCTTGCTGATGTTTTCGAACGCGTGGGGTTCGTCATTGGGCTCCATCAGCGCGTTGATATTGGGTCCCAGCACCAAAGCCTGTCCCCAGTACGCCATGGCCAATTCAGGGTCGAGGCGGGCGGCTTCCTTGAACGCACGCCGCGATTCGGCATGGTTAAACGCATAGGCGAGGTTCAGTCCCTGATTGATAAATTTCTGCGCCTCCGCGTGCTTGGTGGAGACCGGAAAGACGTGCTCGCCCAGTCGCTGCAAGCGGGGCGCCAGTTCGCCCTGCGGGCCGGGCTTGTCGATGCCGGGCGATTCCGCGTAATGCTTGTGGGTGGTCGCCGCCGGGCCTTCTGCGCCGGCCGCGGTGAATGCGAACGCCCCCAGCACGGCCGCCACACAGACGCGCAGCAGGGGTTTGACTTGATAGTTCACGGCAATTCCTCTAATCAGCGCCCGACTGGCCTACGGCGAGCGGCGCGGGGTTAATACACGTGCGGCACATCGGCGCCCGACGCAGCGGCCACAGGGCCGAAGTCGATGACCGCATGACGGCAAGGCCTCATCATACCGGACCGTCCGCCGTCACCACGGCCCTTGTAACGATACCCGGGGGGGTGTGCAAGCCCGGCCCGGCTTCACCCCCGGCTTAAAGACTATCGCGGGCGCCCCGACCTGCCGGCCCGCTGCCAGACGAGAAACCGCCATGAATCATTTCGATCATCTCTACGCGCTGGCCGCCGCACGCAAAGGCGGCGAGCACGCGCTGGAAGCCCGGCTCCAGACGCCGCAAGCGCCAGCCGTGCTGGCCGCCATCCCGGACGACCGCTGGCTCTCGGCCATGGCCAAAGCGGTGTTCCGCGCCGGCTTCAACTGGCAGGTGGTCGAGCATAAGTGGGCGAGTACGGAAGCCGCCTTTCAGGGCTTTGAGCCGGCAGCGCTGGCCGCCATGCCAGACGAACAGCTTGAAGCCCTGCTTAAAGATCCGCGCATCATTCGTCACTGGAAAAAGCTCAAGGCCATTCGCGCCAACGCGCAATATCTGGTCGAGCGGGCCGCGCAGCACGGCTCGGCCGGGCGCTACTTCGCGCACTATCCGCGCAGTGATTACAGCGGGCTGCTGGCCGACCTCAAACACAACGCGGCGTTTGTGGGCGGCACCGCGGGGCAGTATTTTCTGCGCGAGATGGGCAAGGACTCGTTCATTCTGTCGCGCGACGTGCTGGCTGCCCTGCGGCGCGAGAACGTGTTCAGCGGCACACCGGGTTCCAAGGCCTCGCAGGCCGCCATCCAGTCGGCGTTCAACCAATGGGTCGCTGAAGGCGGCCAGTCGCTGACCCGCGTCAGCCAGGTGCTGGCCTATACCATCGGTGCGTAGCGCCGCGCCGCCCGCTTAGGCCAAATCCCGCCGCAGGCCGGTCGCAATCAGGCTGGCACGCGGTGCGTCCAGGCTGTCCAGCGCGTCGATGATCTGCGGCGCCAGCGCCGGATGGGCCCGCGCGGTCTTCCCCAATTCAACCATCAAGGTTTCGTCGGCAATGACGGCGACGGCCTCGATGTCGGCCTGCGTCGGGGCGCGACGCAGGGCGCCGACCAGCGCGGCCACGCCGTCCGGCAGACCGCGCAGGGCCAGCGCGCGCGCCGCCGTGCAGGCCACCTCGTGGTCGGCGTCCTGCACCAGCGCTTGCAGCACGCCGACCGACTCTGCGCCGCCTTGCAGGCACTGAAACAGCGCGAGCCGCACGGCCGGATCGCTGGCGCGAACGAAGGGGTGGAGCACCGCCGCCGGCAGGCGGCAGCCCAGCGCCGCCGCAATCACGATGCCGCGGAGCAGGGCCGGCCCGGTCATGGCGCGCGTACTCATGAGCGCCGTCACGGCGCGCGCGGCCTCCGGCCCGCCGATTGCCGCCAGCGTCTGCAGAGCGGCGATTTGGGGCTCGGGCGCGTAGATTCTCGCCACCGCCATCACCGCGGGAATTGCAGCCTCCAGACGGCGCTGCGCGATCTCCAGCAAGCATTCATCAAGACGCTCACCCGCCGCCGCGCGCAAGCTTTCGAGCAGGGCCTCGTCACTTAAGCCGGTGACGGCTGGGGCAGCCGTCGACACCTCGACCGGCGGCACGGTCGAAAAACCTGTCGTCGCAGCCGCGGGCAGCGCGCCAAACAGTGAAAGTTGCGCGGGATTAGCCCGCCCGGCTGTTCTTCGGGTCAACTCAGCACCTCGGCAGGTTCTGCCAAACAGGCCTGCACCATAGCGGCTGGCACCAGCGTCACCAAGCAGCGCGCGGCGCCCGGCGGCAGGCAGCGCGGCGGCCAGTCGAGCAGCGGTGTCTTCTCGGCAAAATAATCCGCGAGCGGGTCGGCCGCCGCCTGACCAAACAAATCGCTCAGCGCGCCCAGATCGGCAACGGCAAGCAGGCCGACGGTGCGTGGCGCCAAGCCAGCGGTCACCGCCAGCATCTCGCGCAACTGGGCCAGCCCGTGCTCGATGGTGGAGCGGCTGGCACTGCTCTTGACCTCCAGCACCACGCGTGTGCCATCCGGGCAATCGAACACCCCGTCGTGTTCCCTGAACTTCTCGATCCACCGCTGACGCAGATCGCGCGCCTCCCAGCGCAGCACGTGCCGCGGGCTCAGCGGCCACTGCGCGGCCAGCGCCTCACGCACCCATCGCTCCACCCGCAAGCAGATGGCGTTGCGCGGGTCGCGGGTCCGGTTCCCCTGATTGGCTTTGGCCATTGCGGCGTGATGGGCCACGTGCCGACGAAAGCTGTGCGCATCCCGGCGCAACCACATCACGCCCCTGACTGCAGGCATGCACCCTCCCCTTGCCAGCGAGCAGCGCGCGGCGAAATAGCCGCGCTGGCGTCGCGGTGGCAGGCGCTTAGCCTGAGGCCTTCAAGGCTCATCCTTTGAGCCGCTGAGGCCTCGCGCAAGGGTTCGGCCAGCAGCGTGACCCGCGCCGCTACCCGCCCGTCGGGTGAAGGCGAGCCGGTTTTGTCTTATCGTGCAGCCGTCGCATTTATGGATAGCCACGCGTGCCCATGAATCTCCCACCGACCGCCGCCACCAGCGCCGCACCGGGCGCTGATCTCAAACTCTCGGAACTGATCTCCGCCCTCAGTCACGCGCTCGACATCACCGAGGGCCAGCCCGAAGGCCATTGCGTGCGCTGCTGCTGGATCGGCATGCACATCGGTCGGCAGCTCACGCTCACCGATACCGAGCTGTGGAATCTCTACTACACGCTGCTCCTCAAAGACCTCGGCTGCAGCAGCAATGCAGCGCGCATCTGCGAGCTCTATCTGACCGACGACCTCCGCTTCAAGCATGACTTCAAAACCGTCGGCGACAGCCTGCCGCAGGTGCTTGGCTTCGTCCTCGGACATACGGGCCTTAAAGCATCGCTGGCCGAGCGGTTTCGCAGCGTGCTGACCATCCTGCGTGATGGCGCGAGCATCGCGCAGGAACTGATTGCCACCCGCTGCCAGCGCGGCGCAGAAATTGCGCGCCAGCTGCGTTTCCCGGAAAGCGTCGCGGCCGGCATCTACAGTCTGGATGAACATTTCAACGGTCAGGGCCGGCCCGAGCAGCTCGCAGGCGAGGCCATCCCGCTCTATTCACGCATTGCCCTGCTGGCGCAGGTCATCGACGTGTTCCACACCGCCGGCGGCCGCGAAGCCGCCCTGACGGAAATTCGCCTGCGCGCCGGCCGCTGGTTTGATC
>JAURHQ010000167.1 GCA_030833185.1 Gammaproteobacteria bacterium
TGGCAGTGCGCTGGAAAACGGTGACTTCGGCGGCGACTTTGGCGATTTCCGGGATAACCTGCACGCCGGAGGATCCGGTGCCAATCACGCCCACCCGCTTGCCGCGCAGGTCGACGCTGCCGTCTTTGGGCCAGCTGGATGTGAACCAGGACTCGCCGGCGAAGTCGGCCACGCCCGGAATGTCCGGGGCCTTGGGATCAGACAGCGCGCCAATGGCGAGCACCGCGTACCGGCAAACAATGGTCTCGCCCGCGGACGTCCGCACCGACCACCAGCCCGTCGCCTCGTCGTAGCGCGCGGCGACCACTTTGGTGTCGAAGGTGATGTCTTTCAGCACATCGCAGCGCTCGGCCACGAAGCGGAGATAGCGCTGGATCTCGGCCTGTCCGGCGCAGGCGTCGGACCAGTTCCAGTCGCGCACGATGTCGTTGTTGAAGAAGTACGCGTAGTTGTAGCTCTCGACGTCGCAGCGCGCCCCCGGGTAGGCGTTCCAGTACCAGGTGCCGCCGACATCAGACCCGCGCTCGAAGCCGCGTACGCTGAGCCCGCGTTGGCGGGCCTGCCACAGGGCGTAGATCCCGGCGAAACCGGAACCGACCACGACCACGTCGCAATCAGGCTGTGCTTGGGGGCTGTGTGCCTCGGTCATATCGTCGCTCGCTCTAGGTCTGGATTAGCGGTCAGGCCGGCGGGGGGCGATGGGTCGCCGCGTTCCGTTTGGCGATAACAACTCGCTTCCCTCGGCGGGTCTACGACCTGCGTGCCGAACAGCCCATTGCCGGCTGGCGGTGTTCCCTGATTTTCATTCCGAGACCGATCCCTCGGCCCACAAGGACAGGACGCGATGTTTACACCGGCGTAAACATCGGCACCGGCGGCCCGCCCTCAGACGGCTTGAACACCACCCGCACGGCCTGCCCGATTGCCAGCGCGTCCAGATCGCAGTCGACGATGTTGGTCATCATCGACACACCCTCGGCCAGCGTCACGTAGGCGATGGCGTACGCCGTCGGCAGCACGCGCCGCGAAACGCTGACGGTGTAAATCGTCCCCACGCCTTGCGCCACCACCCATTCGGTTTGATCGCTAAAGCAGTGCGGGCAAATCGCACGCGGATGGTAATGATGTTCACCGCAGGCCAGACAACGCTTGATCAGCAACTCGCCGCGCGCGGCGGCATCGTAGAACGGCTGGTTTTCCGGGGTGGCGACCGGTGCGGTAATGACGCGGTCCTGATAGATAGTGGCCATGTTCAAGCCCTTTCCATGATGAGGGTGGCGCTGCCGTGACGGGACGAAATCACCCCGCCCGTCCCATGCGCGAGCGCGAGGCCGCAGTTCGGCACCTGCACGCGCGGATGCGCCTCGCCGCGCAACTGGCGCACGGCTTCGATGATTTTGGTCATGCCGCCGCGGTTCGCCGGGTGGTTGTTGCACAAGCCACCCCCATCGGTGTTGAAGGGCAGCTTGCCCACGCCGGAGATGAGATTACCGTCGGCCACAAACTTGCCGCCCTCGCCCTTCTTGCAGAAGCCGAGGTCTTCCAACTGCATGATCACCGTGATGGTGAAGCTGTCGTAGATCGAGGCGTACTGGATGTCGGCCGGCGTCACGCCCGCCTCGGCAAACGCGGAGGGGCCCGAGAAGCGCGCGGCGGTGTAGGTCAGGTCAATGTCGCCGCCGTTAAGCCCTTTGATGGCACTGCCGGCGCCCAGCAGGTTAATCACCGGCTTGTTCAGCGAACGGGCAATTTCCGGTCGCGCCAGAATGACCGCGCCGCCGCCGTCACTCACCACGCAGCAGTCAAGGCGATGCAGCGGGTCGGACATCATGGGCGAATTGACCACGTCTTCGACCGTCACCACCTCGCGCAGCATGGCGTGCGGATTGTGCTGGGCGTGGTGCGAAGCGGCGACTTTCACCCAGGCCAGTTGCTCGGCGGTGGTGCCGTATTCATACATGTGGCGCTTGGCGGCCATCGCGTACTGGTTGAGGGTGACGGCGTGATACGGCAGTTCAAACGGCACGTCGGGCGCATTGGCGCCGAAGTTGCGCGGCACGGTGCCGCTGGAGCCTTCTGAGCGCGGCCGGCCGGCCAGCGTCACCAGCACGATGTCGGCTTTACCGGTGGCAATGGCTTCGGCGGCGTGCATCACGTGGATGAGGTAGGACGAGCCCCCGGTGTCGGTGGAGTCCATATGGCGCACACGCAGGTTCATGTAGTCGATCATCGCCAGCGGCCCAAGGCCGGGGGCGTCGCCGGCGCAGGCATAGCCGTCGATGTCGCGAAAGCTCAGGCCAGCATCCGCCAAGGCGCCGTGGGCGACTTCGGCGTGGAGCTGGGCGATGGTTTTATCGGGGGCCTTGCGCGTCGGGTGTTCGTAAATACCGACGATGCAGGCTTGTCGTTTGAGACTCACGCGACGTGTCCTCTCCAAGAGTAAAGCGCTGAGTCTACGCAACGCGGACTACAAATCGAAGGTCAGCGCCGGATGTGTACTCGGCCCGCAGTGACGGCGACTGCCCGTCGCCACCGCGGGCCCTGGGTTCTCAGGCAGCAAGCGCCGCCGGTCTGACCAGCGCCTTGTCGAAGGTCAGCGTATCCGCCACTGCTTTCACCACTGCCGCAATGCGGCCAATGTCAGCGATGTTCTGCGCGCTCAGGCCTTCCTGACGCAGCGTCGCGGTGTGCGAGGTGATGCACACCGGGCAGGCATTGACGATGGAGGCCGCCAGACTGAAGGCCTCGAAGCTGCGTTTCGCGACGCCGCCGTGGTTGACCATCACCTGCATGCGCAGACGTGGCGGTACCTGCTTGACCTCGGCGTCCTCGTGGATGCCGGCCAGCTTGTACCAGACGTTGGTCATCCCCATGATCGCCGCCGCACTCGCCACCGCGTCGATTTCGGTCGCGTTGAGGTGCTGCTGAGCCTCCAGGCTGACCGCCGTAATGACGTCCGCCTGCTTCGATACCAGCGCACTCGCCAGCACGCAGCCCCAGGTTTCAAGCGGCGGCAGCGTGCTGCTGCTGATCACGTTGCCCAGGTTGATTTTGAGATCTTTCGCATAGTCCGGGATGCGCTCGCGCAATTGTTCAATACTCATCAGCGGTACTCCTCGCGGGACCGGGCCTACCCGGCCCCGCGCTCAGGTTTAAAGTCAGGCTGCTTTCAGGGTCGGGCCACCGACCGAGCGATTGCAGGGGCAAAGTTCGTCCGACTGCAGGGCATCGAGAATCCGCAGGATTTCATCCGGATTGCGCCCCACCGACAGGTTGTTCACCGACACGTGCTGGATAACGTTGTGCGGGTCGACGATGAACGTTGCCCGCAGCGCCACGCCCGCCGTCTGCTCCCGCACGCCCAGGCCGTCAACCAGCGAGCCGTTGGTGTCACCAAAGGCCCAGTGGTTGAGGCGATTGAGGTCCGGGTGGCCGCGCCGCCAGGCCAGCTTGCAGAACTCGTTGTCGGTGCTACCGCCCAGCAACACCGCGTCGCGGTCGGCAAACTCCTTGTTGAGCTTGGCGAAGGCCACGATTTCGGTCGGGCAGACGAAGGTGAAGTCTTTGGGGTAGAAGTAGATGATTTTCCACTTGCCCGCGAAGCTCGCCTCGGTGAGGGTTTCGAACGCGCTGACGCCCTTCTCCTCGTGGTCGTTGAAGCCAGGCTTCACGCCGGTGACGGAGAAAGCGGGGATCTGTTCGCCTACGGTTTTCATGCAAGGTCTCCTTCAGGGTTAGGGATGACGCGCCGCCGGTCGCTGAACCGACGGCTTGATTTCACGGCGCACATGAAACGACGCCGCCCCCGCCTGCGTACAATGAGTTGTCCCGATGACAGCGATGGAAAAAACCGATGAAGCACCTGCCCACCCTGCGCTCGCTGCAATATCTGGTAGCGCTGCACGACGAAGCCAACTTCGGTCGCGCGGCCAGCGCCTGCGCGGTCAGTCAATCCACGCTTAGCGCGGCGATTCTTAATCTCGAAGAGCAGCTGGGCGGGGTGCTGGTCGAGCGCACCAACAAGACCCTTAACTTCACCGCGCTGGGCCTCGCGCTGGTCGAGCGCGCCCGCCCGCTGTTGCTCGCCGCCGGCGAGTTGACCGATATCGCGCGCGGCTGGAGCGGCGAACTGAAAGGCCCCCTCAAGCTTGGCGTCATTCCCACCATTACGCCGTTTCTGCTGCCGCAGTTGCTGGCCCGCACGGGCGCGCGGTTCCCGCTGCTGGAGCCCCGCATCAAGGAAGATTTCACCCACCGGCTGCTGGACGATTTGCATCAAGGGGTGTTGGACGTGGCGCTGATCGCGCTGCCCTGGACCGCGCCCAACATCGCCAGCGTGGCGATTGGACGCGACCCGTTCCGTTTCATCTGCCACCGGGATAACCCGCTGGCCGTTACACCGCCGCGCGACTACAGCGACATTCCGGACGGGCGCATCCTGTTGCTGGAGGAAGGGCATTGCCTGCGCCAGCACGCGATCGACGCCTGTCGGTTACGCGAGGCGTCCAAGGTCAATCAATACTCGCTGGCCAGCCTGCACACGCTGGTGCAAATGGTGAATCTCGATCTGGGCGTGAGCTTTCTGCCGCAGATCGCGCTCGACGCGGGCATTCTGCGCGGGACCGATGTGGTGGTCAGCGACGGTGCGGCGGCGGGCGCCTATCGCGAACTGGGTCTGGCCTGGCGCCGCTCGAGCGTGCGCAGCAGCGAGTTTCTGGCGCTGGCCCGCGAGGTTGAAGGCCTGTTAAGCCCCGCCGACTAGCGCGGCGGCACGTAACCGGCGTCGCGCATCAAGGCCTCGCAGGGCGGTGCGTGGTTCCGATCGAGCACGTTAATTTTCTGCCAGTCACGACCCATCTCATCCATCATCACGGCCGAGGCTTTTTCCATCATGCGGTTGCCTTCCTGCGCGCCGTGCAACAGCACGGCGGCGTTGAGGCTGAACTCACCGGCCGAGTAATAGCTGTCGTAGAAGGGGGCGGAATGACCGCGGGCGGCGGTGAAGAAGTAGGCCGCGCAGGCGCCGAAGCTCGGGCGATCGGGTGTTTCAAGGCCTTTGATGGCGGCCAGCTTGGGCAGGCCGTCCTCATCGTCCGGCGCCGCCAGAACCGAGGTGCTACTCAGGCAGCAGGCCGCCAGCAGCAGTCCAAAAATCGGGGTTTTCATCAGCAATTCTCCAGTGCCTGTAGCTGCGGCAAGGCCGTGCGCAGCGAATCAAATGCCAAGCTATCGGGCTGCACCTCGTGCGGTGACAGCCAGCGCAGCGCGCGTGCTTCGTCGTTCAGCGAGACCTGCGGGCGGGTGCCAAGTTCAAACGCGAAATAGGCGTCGAGCGTGTGATAGCGCACGCCCGCATAGGGGTAGTGATTGGGCGCCGAAAACAGGTAGCGCCCACGACCCACGTCCAACGCCAGTTCTTCGCGCAGTTCACGCGCCAGCGCGGCTTCCAAATCTTCATCAGGTTCCACAAAACCGCCGGGCAAATCGAGCAGGCCGAGACCCGGCTCGCGCGCCCGCACCAGCCACGCAATCTGCCCCTGGTGGCGCAGCACCGCGCTCACGGCGGTGGCCACGTTCTGATAGAACTCGAAGCCGCAGCGCGCGCAGTCAAGCCGCCGACCATCGGTACAGCCGATGCCCGGCGCCCCGCACCCGGCGCAGTAGCGGGCCCAGTGCACGCGGTGCGCTCAGCGCTTGATTTCAACTTCGATGAAAGCAAGCTCATCGGGGCCTGCGTTAATCACGTTGTGCTCGACGCCAACCGGCCGGTTGTAGGACTGACCCAGCGTCAGCACGGCTTCGATTGGACCCTCCGGCGTCTCAAGCTGCAGCACGCCATTCGTTACCGGCACCACGACATAGTCGTAACCGTGTCGATGCCAGCCGGTTTCTGCCCCGGGCGCAAAGCGCCATTCGGTGACGCGGACGGCGTCGTTATCAATCTGAACCGTAGGAACGGCGGCGGGGCGTGGGGTCATTGAAGAGCTCCGGAGAAAAAGGGTTAGCCGAGTCTACTGCGAAACATGAAATACACCGCACCCAGCAGGCATAGCCCGGCCCAAAGGTAATCCCAGGTGAGCCGTTCACGCAGATAAAACACGGCGAACGGTACAAACACGGTGAGCGTGATGACTTCCTGCAGCAGCTTCAGTTCGGCCACCGTCATCACGCTGTGGCCGATGCGATTGGCCGGCACTTGCAGCAGGTATTCGAACAGCGCGATGCCCCAACTCACCAGTGCCGCAATCAGCCACGGCCGGTGCGCCAGTTCGCGGAGATGCGCGTACCAAGCGAACGTCATGAAGACGTTGCTGAGGCTGAGCAGCAGGATGGTCTGGAGCGCCGGCGGCACGGCGGGCTCTAACGCGAAGGCCCAGCCCGGACATTGCCGGGCCGGGCTTCGCAGGCAGGACTAGGCTTTCGGCGCGTACGCGTTGCACCAGCCCTTGGCGGCCACGGCCTGACCGGCAAAGATGCCGCAGCCGCCCCACTCGCTACCGGCCGCTCCCTGATACAGGGCGCAGTTGCCACAGTGCTGGCCATCGGCAAGACGCGGGTATTTGGCTTTATCAATAGTCGCCGCGTCATGCTTGTAACCCAGACTCACGGCCTGCGGCGAGGCTTCGTCGACGTGCGCCATGTCGGCGGCGAAGGCGATGCGATGGGCGGCAAGCTGTGCCACCGAAACGGCCGCAACCGCACCGAGGCCGCGCTTGAAGAAATTGCGTCTGCTGGTATCCATGTCGAAGTCCTCATCTAGGGTTTGGAAAGCTGCGGGCAGGATAACCGATGGCGCTGCCCGTCTGGATCGTTGTGTTGGTGCTGCCCTTGTTACGAGAGCCCGCCCGCTGCGGTTCATCGGCGGCCGCTTACGCCGCCTTGAGCGCGCGCACGATGTCTTGCAAGCGTTCCGCCACGGCCGGCCCCGTCACGGGAATGCTGAATTCAAGCCGGGTTGCCAGGCCCGCATAACGCTCGATCAAGCGCGCGGCGACGTGGTCGTGGTCGGCGACGATGGCGTAGCGGTCCAGCACCTCGTCGTCGATCAGGCCCGCCATCTCACTCCAGCGCTGGGCGCGCGACAGGCGGTTGAGTTCCTCAGCGAGCGCGTCGAGACCATGCGCGGCCAGCGCCGCGGCATAGGCCGGCGTAGACCCGTAAAACGCAATTCGACCGCGAATTTCTTCGCGTTTACGCAGCACTGTTTCCTCGTCAGGGCCAGTGGCGACCAGCGGGGCGACGGCCACCGCGAAACCCTCCAGCGCCCTGCCCCGCCGGGCCGCGCCGCGTTCAATGGCCGGCCACATCACCGTGCGCACGTAGTGCGGCGTACAAATCGGGTGGACGCAGACGCCGTCTGCAAGTTCCCCGGCCACCTGACACATATACGGATTGACCGCCGCCAACTGCAGGCGAATGCCGCCGGCCGTCAGCGGCGCCGGGGTGAAGACCGGCACATTCAGATTGATCTTGTAGTGCGCGCTCTCATGCGCCACCGGCTGGCCCTGCTGCCAAGCGCCCCACAGGTCGCGCAACGCCTGCAGGTAGTCGCGCATCCACGGACCCGGCGCCGACCAGTGCATGCCAAAGCGACGCTCGATATGTCCTTTGACCTGACTGCCTAGGCCAAGCACGAAGCGCCCATCGGACAGGCGCGCCAGACTCCAGGCCGCCATCGCGGTCACGGTCGGGCTGCGCGGAAACGCAATCGCAACCGCGGTGCTGACCTGAATGCGCGAAGTGGCCTGCAGGGCAAGCGTCGAGAGGATATAGGGATCGTCCTTGTTGTCGCGGACGGTCAGGCCGTCATAGCCCAGACTTTCGACCAGCGCGGCGTCGGCGGGCACCTTGGCGATGTCGATCGCCCCGTCGCTGGTTTTAAGGCCCGAATCGGCCTTGCCGAGCGGTAATACGGTTTCAACGAACATGCGACCTGTCTCCCTCAAAACACACTTAAATCAACCCGCGCGCGGCCGCCGCGGCGGCGGCTTCGCAGTTCGCGGTGACGCTCGTGCGCTTCGACAACAGCCTGCTGGTGCCGCCGCCGCCGGCGCCGCCGCTCCCGCCCGCGCCCGCCGCCGACGTGTCGCCGCTGGTTGTGCCCGCCGTGGTCGGC
>JAURHQ010000168.1 GCA_030833185.1 Gammaproteobacteria bacterium
CCTGGGGCGGGCTTAAGGGCGGGCTCTATCACCCATGGGACGCCGACGACGCCGTGGCCGGGAAAATTGCCGAAATCGAGCGCGTGCCAGCCTACCGCGCCCCCTTCGTGCTGGAAGGCGGGGCGATCCACGTCGACGGCGAAGGCAGCTGCCTGACCACCGAAGAATGCCTGCTCAACCCCAATCGCAATCCGGCGCTTTCACGCGCGCAGATTGAACAGCAGCTGCGGGACTATCTGGGGGTCGAGACCGTGCTGTGGCTGGGCGCCGGCACGCTGCACGACGAGACCGACGGCCACGTCGACAATCTCTGCTGCTTTTTGCGCCCCGGCGTGGTGGCGCTGGCCTGGACCGACGATGAGCAGGACCCGCAGTACCCGATTTCGCTGGATGCCTATCGGCGCTTGCAGGCCATGCGCGACGCGCGCGGCCGCGCCGGCGGCGCGCGGCACGGGCCGCTCCGGCGCGCACGGCGCCGCGTAGCCCGGGAGCAGCGCGACTGCGTCGGCGAGCGCGGCCGCGGCGTCCCGCAGGGCGTTGGCCTCTTCGGCCAGTTGCGCCAGCAGTCCGGCATAGAGCGTTCGCTCGCGACCCAGCGACTGGTCGTGGGCGCGCAGCACGCGGGTTTCGAAGCCTTTGAGTTCGGGGGTGATGTAGCGCTCCACGCCTTTCAGCGTCTGGCGCCGGACGTAGTCGGCGGGCACCGCATCGCCGCGGCTGCGGCCAAGTTCGATGTAATAACCGTGCACCCGGTTGTAGCCGACCTTCAGCGTGCCGATGCCCGTGCGTTCGCGCTCGCGTTGCTCGAGGTCGAGGAGATAGGCGTCGGCGTCGCCGGCCAGCGTGCGGAGTTCATCTAATTCGGCGTCATAGCCCGGGGCGATCACGCCACCATCGCGGGTGGTGAGCGGCGGCTGCTCAACGACCGCACGCTGCAGCAGGCCCAGCATGGTCGAAAACGCCGGGCAACGCGCCATGAGGGCGGCCAGCAAGGGCGCGCCCGTGTCCGGCAGGCAGGCGGTAATGCCGGGCAGCATGCGCAAGGTCTGGCGTAATCCGGCGAGGTCGCGCGGTCGGGCCGTCCCTAGCGAGAGGCGGGTGGTAATGCGTTCAAGGTCGGCAATCTGGCCCAACTGGTCGCGCAGCGAACTCAGCGTCAAGGCGTGCAGCAGGACGTCGACCGCCTGCAAGCGTTGCCGGATGACGGCATGGTCGCGACTGGGGCTTTGGAGCCAGCGCCGAAGCAGGCGACCGCCCATGGCCGACGCCGTGGTGTCCATCAGCGCAACGAGACTATGCCGCTCATCGCCATCCGGCCCAATGGCGATTTCCAGATGGCGACGGGTGGCTGGATCGAGCACGATGGCCTCGCTTACCTGCTCGATTTTAGGCGCCTGTAGTTGCGGTACCGGGCCGCAGTGCGTTTCTTCGCAGTAGGCGAGCAGGGCACCTGCCGCCCCGCTCAGCGCGGCCGCGTCGTCGAAGCCCAGCCCACGGAGGCTGCCCAGTCCGAACCGCTCGCGCAGCTGGCGCTCGCGCCAGAATCGCCGCCGCTCCCCGCCGCCCCGTCGCCGCCGCCGCCCATCTCCGCCATGGCGGCCTTCAACTCCCCGTCCCTGCCGGCCTTGCCAGACCCGGCGCCGCGCGGGCGCGCGGCGGCGCGACGCCGGCGGCGCCCTCCAGCTGCGGCAGCACATACTGCACCGGCCGCCGCGAAGACTGCTCCGCCGGCCGGTTCTTGTTGGCGCGCGCCAGGCGCGAGCGGCGGGCGGCGGCAGCCGCAGTTCCAGCCAGCGGCCGACGCCGGCCAGCACCGCGAACAGCGCGATGCCGGCGTGGGACACCTCGATCAAAAACTCGGCCTTGAGCCCGGTGGCGACGTGGGTATGGGTCAAGAGCACCGCCGCGCCGAGGAAGCACAGGCCCGGGAAGGTATAGCGCCAGCGGGTATTGGCCAGCGCCCCGGTTTGCACCCGCCATTCCATCAGGCCGATGAACAGCGGCAACAGACTGGCCAGCCGATGCTGAACCACGGAGGGATTTTTGAGCGGCGCGAAAAAGCCTTCGTCGCCCAGCGGCCAGCCGGTAGGTTCCACAATCACCTGCAACAGCAGCGCAAACGGCAGAAAGAGGAGCGGCCAGTGCCGCGCCCAGCGGGCAATTTTCAATCGATCCAGAACCGCGACACCGGCGATGAGCAGCAGCAACAGGCCCGAGATGTTGTGGTTGAAATTGCTCTGCGCCTTGTCCATTTCGGTGGCGGGGTTGAAGAAGTCCAGCGAGGACGCGTGGTCAGCCATCAGGGCTTCGCGGGTGGGCGGCACGAGGCGCGGCGTCTTGGGGGCGAGGGTGTCGATCACTTCGGCAAGACTGGCCCGCTCGCCGGTTAAATCAGTGGCTGGCGGCGTGGCGGCAAGGCTTGCGCCCAGCAGCATGACCGCCACCAGCGCGACCAGCTCCGCCTCAATATAAACCGGCAGCACCCGACCCACGGCCTGCGCGTCGCCGGTGGCGCGCCAGCGGCGGGTGTGCAGGAAGTTTAGTGCGGCCAGCGTGAGGGCCATCACCAGCAGCAGCAGTTTGGCCAGCACCATAATCCCGTAGTTGGTGCCGATGAGGGACGCCCAGTCGCCGACATAGCGGGTCGCCATGAACACGCCCGCCGCGAGCAGCGCGGCGACGCAGGCCATGCCGAGCGGGGAGAAACGCGCCAGCAGCTGCGGCCACAGCGGGTCCTCGCACCGGCGGGCGCCCGCGCAGGCCACCAGTGCAAACACGCTGCCGATCCAGATCAGCGCGGCAAACTGATGGAGCAGCGTGGCGAGCATCAGGGGCACCACTTCCGACAGCCGGCTAACGGCGTGGACCAGCCACGCGCCGCTGAGGGCGAAGGCGAGGCCGGTTGCGCCGGCCAGCACCCAGCGTGCGGGCGCTGTGGCCTGACGTCCCAAGGCGCTCAGGGCGATTCCGAACACCACCCCCAGGCCGAGCCGCACCAGACTCATCTGTGCAAACCCGGTGCTGAGGTATTCCATGATCGGCCAGCTGTGGTCGTCTTCGGCCAGGCCCCAGGGCGCAAGCAGAATCACCGCGAGGAAACACAGCACCGCGGTCCAGATCCCGATGCGGCCCAGCCGCAGCACGGCGGCAACGGCGGGATGGGCGTCGCCGGTCAGCGGTCGCAGCACCAGCACACAAAACACCAGACCGCCCAGACTCGCCGCCATCCCGGCCAGCGCGATGGCGTGCAGGAGCACGGCAAAATAGCCCGCAAGCTGAATCATGGGGCTAGCGTCCGGCGTTGAGCGTGAAGCGCAGGACGCCTTGCGTGGCGTGGCCGTCGGTGGCCAGAACCTTGTACTTCAGGGTGTAGGCGCCGGGGATGAGATCCTGCGGCAGGGTACAGCGCACGATGGCCGGCTCCGAGGCACGGTCGGTGAGGCTTTGCGAACTGCCGTCGGCCCGCTCGAGTTTGAGATGCACCAGTTTCTTTTCCAGCGTCGCGTTGAATTGCAACACGATTTCCGGCGGCACGCTGGCAAGCGTCGAACGGTCGGACGGAATGGCTTTCACCACCACCGCATGGGCGTGTGCAAGCGGGATCTGGCTGCCGAAAAACATCAGCAGCGCCAAGGCGGGTATTAGCCCGCGGCGAAGTTGTGGTGCTGTCATACGGCGATCATAACGGATCGATCGCCCGTATCGACTGCCGGCGAGCGCTACGCAGCCGGTATAGTGCGGTCTTTCCCTCCCTGGATTTGTGGCATGGCGCACGTTTTATCGGCTGCCGAGCGCAGCGCTTTTTTAGCCGCACCGCATGTCGCGATGCTGTCCATCGAAGCCGGCGCGCGCGCGCCGCTGCTGGTTCCCGTCTGGTACGCCTGGGACGGACTTGAGGTCGGGCTGTGGATGGCGGGCGATTCGCGCAAGGCGCGCCTGCTGCGACAGGCCGGGCGTCTGAGCCTCTGTGTGCAAGACACCCGCCGGCCGTATCGCTACGTCAGCCTCGAAGGACGCGTGCTGTCGAGCGCGCCGATCGACTGGACGTCCGAACTCGTTCCCCTCGTCAATCGCTACCTGAAGGCTGCGGATGCCGCGGACTATCTGGTCGCGCTGGGCGGGCCGGACGGGGTGCGTGACGATATTTACGTGCGCCTCGACCCCGTACGCTGGCGGGCAGAGCAGCTCTGAACGCGCCGTCCGCCGGCGCCCACTGGCGCATGTTGTCGCTGGCCTTGCTGGCGCAGGTCGCCGTTTCGGTCATCGTGCAGGGCGCGCCCACGCTGGCGCCGTTCGCGCAAAGCGATCTGGGTCTCACCCGCGGTCAGGTGGGCCTGTTCAACTCGGCCCTGATGGCCGGCTCGCTGTCGATGATGCTGGTGGCCGGCTGGGTGGTGGACGTGAAAGGCGAGCGGACCGCGCTGGTCGGCGGCAACCTCATTTGCGGCCTCTTTTGTTTTGCCGTGCTGGGGACCAGCAGCTTCGCGGCGGCGCTCGGGGTGCTGTTCATGGCGGGGGTGGGCGGCGCGTTTCCGACCCCCGCCGGCAGCAAGACCGTGATGGGCTGGTTTCCACCGGCGCTGCGCGGCACCGCGATGGGGATCCGGCAGACCGGCATTCCGCTAGGCGGCGCGCTGGCCGCTGCGCTACTGCCCGCGATTGCCTTGACCGCCGGCTGGCGGGTCGCGTTGGCCATGGGGGGGCTGGGCTGTCTGCTGACGGCCGCTGTTTGCCTGCTGGCCTATCGCAATCCGCCCACGCCAGACGCTGCTGCCGCTCGGGCCATTGCCGAGCCGCCCGTGCCGCAGGCCGGGCGTCACATCGTCACGCTGGGTGTGGCGGGCGGCTTGCTGACCTTGGGCCAGTTCACCCTGATCACCTATCTCGCCATTTTTCTGCGGGAAACCCAGCATATTCCGGTGGCCGTCTCGGCCACGCTGTTGATGGCCGCGCAGCTGACCGGCGCCGCCGGGCGCATCCTGTGGGGTGTGGGCAGCGACCGGCTTTTCGGCGGCCGCCGCAAGCCGGCGCTGCTGCTGGCTAATCTGATTTCCGCGCTGGGCGCGCTGGTGCTGGGCGCCTTACCGGCGGACACCTCGCTGTGGCTGATCGCGCCGCTGGTGGTGGTCTATGCCTTCAATACCCTCGGCTGGCACGGCAACTGGGTGGCGCTGCTGGTGGAACTGGGCGGCTCTGCGCGGCAGGGCCGTACGGTCAGTCAGGGCATGAGCATCATGTATCCCAGCATCATCGTGCTGCCGCCGCTGTTCGGCTGGTTCGTCGACCATACGCACTCGTGGACGGGCGCCTGGTGCCTGCTGTCGGCGGTCCTGCTGCTGGGCTGCTATCTGCTGTACCGCGTGCCGGAGCGCGCGCGGCTGGTTTAGCGCGGCGCGTCGCTGGCGGGCGTTTGTCCCAGCGTCATCAGCAGCGCGGCCAGCGTGGGCTGTTCGGCCAGCAGGGATTCCTTGGCGGCGCGTGAGCGTTGCTTGAACGCATACTCCAGCCGCAGCGCCGCGCTGCGGCTGCCGACGCAAACCGAATAGACCAGCGTGAGCGGTCCTTTGGCCCGCAGGGCACGGGCGCCACGCGGGCTGCCGGCGTGCTCCCGCAGGCGCCGCGCCACGTCGGTGGTGATGCCGGTGTAAAGCGCGCCCGACCGCGTGCGCAGCACGTAAAGCTGCCAGACCGCCGCGTGCTCGCCGCGTGCGCTCAGGCCGGCGGCTTCTTCAGCAGGTCGGCCAGCGCGGCAAACGGGCGAGCGGTGGCGCTGGGCGGGCTGGCCGACTTGCCCGACCCTGCGCTGTTGCCGGCTTCCAGCAGGCGCTGGTGTTCGTTGTCGTGACAGTACAGGCACAGCAACTCCCAGTTGCTGCCGTCGGCCGGGTTGTAGTCGTGGTCGTGATTCCGGTGATGCACGGTCAGTTCGTGCAGATTGGCGCGGGTGAATTCGCGCGTGCAGCGACCGCAAATCCAGGGGTACATCTTGAGGGCCTGCGCCCGGTAGTCCCGTTCCCGTTGTTCGCGGGCCTGCCGGGCTTCGGCCACCACGCGATCGAGCTTGCTGTGATCCATGCTGTGTTCCGCCGTTGATGCTCAGACCCACCCAGCATAGCGGCTCGCGCGCACCGGGCCGAGGGTGGACGCCCGGCGTCGCGCGCAGTAGCGTGCGTTACCGTTTTTTGGGGAGCCGCCCGTCATGGTCGATACGCATCCGATTCGTTTCCGGGGGATCGACCACGTGGTGCTACGGGTCAGCGACATCGCGCGCAGCCTGCGCTTTTACGTCGACGTGCTGGGGCTTTCGCTGGAGCGGATCATCGAAGACCTGCAGATCTACCAGCTGCGTTGCGGGCGCAATCTGATTGACCTCACCGCGGCGCCGGGCAGCAGTTTTGCGCCACCCGACGCGCGCGAAATGCTGCATCTCTGCCTGATGCTGGATTGCAGCCTCGCCGCCGTGCGCCGGCATCTCGCGGAGCACGGCGTGGCTGTGGTGTCGGGGCCGGTGGAAGTCTATGGCGCGACCGGCTTCGGTACTTCGATTTACGTGCGCGATCCCGATCAGCATCTGCTGGAACTGAAAGCCGCCTACGCCGAATTTCCGCAGAAGATAACGCTGAAAGACGCCATGGCGTCGGGCACCCGCCCGCCCGGCGGCTGAGCGACTGCCCGCCCGGTGCTGCGGTTTATCCTGAGCGCGCTCGCGCTGTGTCTGCTGGCCGCGGTGCTGGTGTTGACGCTGGCGCTGGACGGCGCACCCACGGTGCTCGCGCCGCCGCATCTGGACGCCGTGCGCACGGCGCGAGCCCGCGCGCTGCTGCACGACTACGATCCCCGTCGCCTGCGCGACGGGGAAGAGCGCAGCCTGGTGATCAGCCGCGACGAACTGGCTCTGGTCCTCGACCATCTGGCGCGACTACTGCCCGACGGTGCCGCCAGTGTCGCTCTGACCACAGGCCGGCTGGACGTCCGGCTCAGCCTGCGTATGCCGGTCGTGCCCGGCACCTACCTCAACCTGCAGCTGGGCCTCAACCAGACCGACCGGCTGCCGGAGATTGTCGCGCTCAAGCTGGGCGATTTGCCGGTGCCGGCGCCCGTGGCCTCCCGCCTGGCGGCCCGGGCGCTGCGCAGCTTCTACGAACGTGCGGGGCTGGGTGAACCCGGTTCGCTGGTGCGGGCGGTGGCGTTCACGGACCAGCAGGTCATGCTGCGCTATGAGTGGCAGAGCAGCATCGTTGACGCCCTGCGCTTGCAGCTGATTTCGCCCAGCCAGCAGGCGCGCATCCGTGCCTTCAACGACGAACTGGTCGCGCTGTGTGCCCGGCGCGCGGGCGCGGTGCGTTTGCCCGAACTGGCCGCGCCGCTGTTCGCGGTGGCCGCCGCGCGCAGCGCCGATGGCGGGGATCCGCAAGCGGACAATCAGGCGCTGCTGCTGGTGCTGACGCACTATGTGACCGGACGCAGCCTGGCGCTGCTCATGCCAGATGCGGCGCAGTGGCCGCAGCCGCTCGCCCACCCGGTGCGCTTGCAGGGGCGCAGCGATCTGGTGCGACATTTCCTTATTTCTGCGCTGCTGGCCGCCGCCGGCGGCGATGCGCTCGCCGGCGCCATGGGCACGGCCAAGGAGCTGGAGGATTCCCGGCGCGGCAGCGGTTTCAGCTTTGTCGATCTGTTGGCTGATGAAGCCGGCACGCTGTTTGGCCAGCGGGCGACCGCCAGCGCCGAGTCCGCGCGCAGGCTGCAGACGCAGGCCGCCGCCGCCGCGGCCGACGACGCCTGGCTGCCTTCGCTCGCCGGGCTGCCCGCCGTGGTGGCGCCCGTCGCCCTGCCCGACGGCCTCACCGCCGGCGTGCAGTTCGTCTTCCCCGACCTCGCCA
>JAURHQ010000169.1 GCA_030833185.1 Gammaproteobacteria bacterium
CTCTGCAGGTGGTCGATGAAGCGCCCCGGCGTCGCCACAACAATCTCCACGCCCGCGCGCAGGTCGCTGCGCTGGTCGCCCATGTTGGCGCCGCCCACCACGATGGCGGTTTTGAAGCCGCGCGCGGAGCGCGAAAAGGCTTTCACCTCCTTCTCAATCTGCTGCGCCAGCTCGCGCGTGGGCGTCACAATGACGGCGCGCAGGCGCGCGTGGGGAATGTGCTTGGACTCCAGGCGCGCCAGGATGGGCAGCAGGTACGCCAGCGTCTTGCCGCTGCCCGTCTGGGCCTCGGCCAGCACGTCGCGGCCGGCCAGCACGGCGGGCAGGCTGGCCGCCTGCACCGGCGTCATCTCGTGAAAATCGATTTCGTGCAGCGCCTGCGCGAGCGGTGGCAAGAGGTCCAGATCGGTAAAGTGTTTCATCACCGCATGATCGCACTAATTGGTCAGAAGCGAACGCACGGCGACTCTCCTTGATGGATTTATCATTGCCGGCAACTCACCCGCAGGACGCACCCACCATGACCGACGACCCGTTCAAGCTGCAGCGCTTTGTAGACGCTCAGGAGATGCACTACGCCATGGCCCTGCGCGAGCTTGAGCTAGGGCAAAAAGCATCGCACTGGATGTGGTTCATTTTCCCGCAGCTCGCCGCGCTCGGCCGCAGCCATCGAGCCTGGTTTTACGGCCTCAGCGGGCTGGCCGAGGCCAAGGCCTATCTGGCGCATCCGCTGCTGGGCCCACGCCTTATGGCCTGTGTGCGCGAGCTGTTGCGCCATGCCCCGACCTCGCCCCGCGTGCTGCTGGGCGACGTGGACGCGCTGAAGCTGCGTTCCTGCCTGACGCTCTTTCAGGCGGCCAATCCGGCCGAGCCGCTGTGGGAAGAGGCCTTGCAGGCGTTCTATGCAGGGCAGGCGGACGCCTTGACCCTCAACTTGCTGACGCCCTCGCCCGCATGAGCGCCAGCGCTCAGCCGTCCTTCAGTTTTTTCAGAAAGGCGAGCAAACCCTGCCCGCGCGGCGTGCCAAACCCCGTGCAGGGGTTCCAGCCCGGGCCGGCCTCGAAGCCCTCGGCCGTGTCGCTCATCTTGTTGTCGCCTTCGGTGATGGCGGTGAACATCGCCGCGCGCTCATCCGCGGACGCCGCGTGCAGCAGCGGGTTCAGGCAGCCGACGTTCACCCCCAGCTCGGCGTTCAGCACCGCAATCAGGCCGGCCCAGATCGGCGCGCTGGCGCTGGTGCCGAAGGAAGGGAAGGTATGGCCGAGGATCTGGCAGTCGACGCCGCAGCGTGGATCGGCCACGGCGGCGACGTCGGGCAGGCCGCGGCCGGCGGGTGCGCCGGGTTCAGGCGTCTGCCAGGGCGGCGCCGCGAACAGCTTGCTGTAGCCGCCGCCGGTCGCGCCGTGGACGTGCGAACTGGCGGCCAACGCCGCTGTGGCTTCCGGGAAATCGTGATTCCAGACAACTTCCCGCCGCTTGCCGCTGGCCGCATCAAGCAGCGTGGTGCCCCCGCAGGCAAGCGCCCAGGGACTGCTCGCGGGAAACGCCACGTCAAGCCCCGGCCCGGAGAAACTGTCGTCCACATTGGTTGCGCCCCAATCGCCGCTGGAACAGCAGACCGTCACGCCCATCATGGCCGCAGCCTTGAGCAGTTCATTGATCTGGTGAGCGGATGCGATGTCAGACGCATCATTCAGCAAATGACGCTCCTGAAAACTCCAACTGATCGATAACACCGTGGGGCGCGGCTCGGCCACCAGCAGCGCGTGCTGCAGCATGTAGAGAAAGCCTTCAGCGGTGCCGTCGCCGAAGAACACCTGCACCTCAGCCTCCGGCGCAAGCGCTGCCACCAGCGTAATGTCCATGGTCACTTCAAAGTACTTCTTCCACGCCCGCGGCCAATAACCTGTGCCGCGCATCCAGTCGGCAAACTGCTTGATATAGGCCTGCTGCGGCAATGGGTCATCGTCGTTGCCGTCAGCGTAGGGATTGTGGAGATCGGGCGGTAGCGGCGGCAGTTCGGGCTTGATAATGACGTCGGTTATGCGCGGCCGCTGCGTGACGCCCAGCGCCTGCAAGGCGGCATAGACATCCGCTCTCACGTAACCCCCATCCGGTTCAATGACGCCGATGCACTGTCCTTTGCCAGCGGATGCCGGGAAGTCGTAGCACTTACGCAGTGCGTCGATCGTGCGCAGGGCGATGGCCTTACCCGGCACGCCGTGACCGTTGGCCGCCTCCCCCGGTCCAGCATCCGGGTCAGTATCCTCGAGCGTGGTATGCATGCCGAGCACTGCCACCACGGCCCCTTCAAGTTCAGCCGGTAATCGCTTTACACCAAGGGTGCAGGCGGGCCCCTGCGCCTCCTCGTCGACAATGCCAAACGCCCGTCGCAAGAGGACCTCGCTCCCCAGCACGAACACCATGCGGCGACGCGAATCGACGCGAAAACTGAGCTTTTTTTCCTGCAACCACGAAACCACGTGCGCCTCTGCAGCAGGGTCAACCCCGTGCTTCGCCAGAAACTCCTCACGCGACAAGGCTTGCCGCGAGGCTGGGCTAGCCGGCAGTTCGAAAAGCGGTTTCACAACAAGCGCCAGCAGGCGCGGCGGTGGCTCGAAATGTCGCGCACGAGCGCCGTGGTTACTCACTTGCACAAGCGATCTCCTCTCGCTACTGTCTGAACGCGAGCATAAACCAAGGAGGATCGACCATGGCCACGATCAGCAAACACGCGAATGATGACGTCATCATCGCCAGCCCCGAAGGCAAGATTTACAAGATCTCCCAAAGCCAACTCGAACAGTTCCCGATGCTTGTCGACAAGACAGATCCGGAATGCAAACACATCCTCGACCTGCTTGACGCCGGCGTGACCGCCGCCTACATGCCGCCCCCTCCGGGTGCGAACGCGACCGGCAACGCGATGTGCTACCTCATCAATCTTGCCGGGCTCAACACCAAAAAAACGCCGTTTCAAGATTAGCGTTCACCGCTTTAAACCCGACGCTGGCCACGGACTTGCCAGCGTCGCCCACGCAGGAACCCGTCCGCCGCCGCGATGCCCCGCCGCCCCGCCCTCAGTTCCACCGCCCGCAAGCGCTACACGGAGGGCACGCATCGCACGCTTGCCCCGCAACTCACGCTCAAACGCGTGATGCCCCTGCTGCCGGCCCTCGGCATCACCCGCATCGCCAACGTCACCGGTCTCGACACCATCGGCATTCCGGTAGTGGTTGTCGCCCGCCCCAACGCCCGCTCGCTGTCGGTGGCGCAGGGCAAGGGCAGCACGCTGGCCGCCGCGCAGGCCTCGGGCGTGATGGAGTCGATCGAGTTCTGGCACGCCGAACGGATCGACCGACCGCTGCGCTTGGCCAGTGCGCGCGATCTGGCACTCAACCGCCCATTGGCCAATCTCGACCGCCTGCCGCGACTGTCCGTCAGCAATTTTTCCGCACGCCTGCCCATCCTGTGGATTGAAGGGCGCCAGCTGCACGACGACAGCCCGCGTTGGGTGCCGTTTGAGCTTGTCCACACCGACTACCGCCTGCCGCTGCCGGCCGGCTCGGGCTGTTTCGGCATGACCTCCAACGGTCTTGCCTCCGGCAACCACTGGCTGGAAGCGGTAATTCACGGGCTGTGCGAAGTCATCGAACGAGACGCCACCGCGCTATGGGCAGCTGGCGGCGAACGCGCGCGCCGCGCGACCCGGGTTGACCCGGCCACCGTGACCGATGCGGGCTGTCGCGCTCTGCTCGATCGCTTCGCCGACGCCGGCGTGCTGGTCGCGATCTGGCACACCACGACCGACATCGGCGTGCCCGCATTTGTCTGCGAAATAGTGGAAGACGATGCGCATGCGCTGCGCGGGCTTGGCCCCAGCGCCGGCATGGGCTGTCATCTGACGCCCGGCATTGCGCTGTCGCGGGCGCTGACCGAAGCCGCGCAGGGCCGGCTGACGCGCATCGCGAGTTCGCGCGACGATCTCTCGCGAGATGATTATCCGGTGCTCGCCAATCCCGACCTCCTGCAGCAGTACCGCGCAGAATTTGGCGGCGCGCCCACGCCGGTCGATTTCCGCAGCGTGCGCGGCTTTGAGGCCACGGATTGCGACGCCGATCTCGCCTTCCTGCTGCACGCGCTGGCGCAGGCCGGGCTGGACGAGGCGATTGCCGTCGACCTCACTCACCCGGCGCTGGGCATCCCGGTGGCACGCGTGATCGTGCCGGGCCTTGAAGCGGCGCACGAAGCGCCGGGCTATGTGCCGGGGCCACGCGCGCAGGCCGCGCATCAGGCCTGGCGAGAGGCGGCGCAGCCGGCATGAACGCGCAAGACATCGTGATATTTCTGGGCCCAACGCTGCCGCGCGAAGAGGCCCGCGCCATGCTCGACGCGCGCTATCTGCCGCCCGCCAGCCAGGGCGATGTGTATCGCGCGGCGCGCGGCGGTGCCCGCGCGATCGGCCTCATCGACGGTTACTTCCAGCAGGTGCCGGCGGTCTGGCACAAGGAAATCCTGTGGGCCCTCACGCAGGGCGTGCATGTCTTTGGCGCCGCCAGCATGGGCGCGCTGCGGGCGGCCGAGCTCGCGGCCTTTGGCATGCGCGGCGTGGGGCAGATTTTCGAGGACTACGTGGCCGGTCGTTTGAGCGACGACGACGAAGTCGCCCTCGTCCATAGCGATGCCGACAGCGGCTATCAGCCGCTCAGCGAGGCCATGGTCGACATGCGTGCCACGCTGGCTGCCGCGCGAGCCGCCGGCGTGATTGGCGCGGGCCTGCAGCGGCGGCTGCTCGACGCGGCCAAAGCCCTGTTCTATCCGGAGCGACGCTGGGAAACCGTGCTGCAGGCCATGCCGACCACCGCGCGCAATCGGGCGCAAGTGAACGCCTTCACCCGCTGGCTGCCGACCGGCCGCGTGGCCCAAAAACGCGCCGACGCCCTCGCCCTGCTCCACACGCTGGCCGCTTTCGCCAGCAGCCAGCCGCAGCCGTTCAAGGCGCGCTTCGAGTTTGAACACACCGATGCCTGGGAACAGGTGCGCCGCCGGATCACCACCCTGCCGGGCGCTGCCGCCGACGCCCCGCCTGACACCCCCGATGCCGTCGCCGTATTGGCCGAACTGCGCCTCGACGGTCCCGTCTGGCAGGCCGCGCAGGCCCAGGCCCGGCGGCGCGCGCTGGCCGAAGCGCTGGCAGATGCGCGCGGCGAACAGGTTGACGATGCGCTATTGCCCAACGCGCTCGCGACGTTTCGGCTGCGTCACGGGCTGGGCGCACCCGGCAGCGTTGCGCCCTGGCTTGCACGGCAGGGGCTGTCGCCGCAGGCCCTGATCGACGCCGTACGCGGCGAGCTCGCGGCCACGCGGCAAGAGGCGCTGCTCGACGCCCACATCGAGCGCGCGTTGCTGCGGCAACTGCAGCTGGATGGCCGCTTTCATGCGCTGGCCGAACGCGCGCGCCATAAGGCCGCCGTGCTGCAGGGGGTCGGGGCGGAGAACCCTGCGCTGGCCCAGCAGGGCCTTGAAGAAGCGGCGCTGTGGGATTGGTATTTCGGCCTGCGACTTCGGCTGGCCGCCCGCCCTACGCCAGAGGACTTCGCGCAGGATCTGGGCGTGCCGCTGGCCGCGCTGCGCCGCGAAGTCCTGCGCGACTGGGTTTACCACCAGCAACTGGCAACGGGCGCCTGAACATGCAGTGCCCCGCCTGTCACAGCGAAAGCCCGGATAACTTCCGTTTTTGCGGCCACTGCGGCGCGGCCCTGGCGGCACAGCCCGCGCCGGCGCCGGTGGCCGTCGACCCGCACGAAGACGACCTGACCGAACGCCGTCGCCTGACGGTGGTGTTCTGCGATCTGGTGGGTTCGACCCAGCTGTCCACCCTGCTCGATCCGGAAGACATGCAGGTCGTGCTGCAGCAGTACCACGCGCTGGCGGGCGACGTGATCGGGGCGCGCGGCGGCTACGTCGCGCAGCATCTGGGCGACGGCCTGCTCGCCTATTTTGGCTTCCCCGAAGCGCGCGAAGACGACGCGGTGCGGGCCATTCAGACGGCCCTGCAAATCAGTGACGAACTGACGCGCAGCACGCCGGCCGTGGCCTTGCCCGCGGCCTTCGAACTCCGGGTACGCGTGGGCATACACACCGGCGAGGTGGTGACCGCGCTGGTTGGCCGGGGCGCGCAGAGCGAACGTCTGGCGCTGGGCGAAGTGCCCAACATCGCGGCGCGCCTGCAAAGTCTGGCGACGCCCGGTGAAGTGGTGGTCAGCGAAAACACCGAACGGCTGGCCCGCACTTACTTCGACTTCACGCCGCTGGGCCCCCAAACGCTGCGGGGCGCGGCCCGTCCGCTGGCCTGCTTTCGCGCCCGCCGACGGCGGTTGAAAGACACCGCAGGATTCGAGGCCGGCGAGTTGCTGATTGGGCGTCGTGTCGAACTTGCCGCCCTGCACGCGGCCTTCGCCGCCGCGCGCGACGAAGGCCTGCGCCTGCTCAAACTGGTGGGCGAACCGGGCATGGGCAAAACGCGGCTGTGTGCCGCGCTCCGCGAATCGCTGGCGGTCGATGCGGTGCGCTGGTTTACCGCCCGTTGCGCGGCCGACGGCAGCGGCTCGTTTCTGTTTCCGCTGGCCGGCCTGCTGCGCGACTGGGCGGAGTTGGACGAGGTCCACGAGCCGCTGGCCCAGTCCCTCGTGCTGAAGGCGCGCCTTGACGCCTTGCCCGGCGCCGAGCGCGAAACCACCTGGCGCGCGCTGTGCCAGCTGCTGCAAATTGCCCCGCCGCCCGGTGAAGTCTGGCTGGACGAGCGGCCCGAACAACAGAAAGGACTTATCTTCGAGGCACTGCTGGACTGGCTTAGCGCGCATAACGCCTACGGCCCGCTGGTGTTGCAGATCGAAGACATGCACTGGGCCGACCCCTCGACGCTGGAATGGCTGGGCGCGCTGCCGGATACGCTGCGGGTACTGGTGATGCTAACCACGCGCCCGCCGGCCAGCAGCGGCGACCCGCTGGATGCGCTGCCCGGCACAAGCCTGAGCCTTTTGCCGATGACACAGGACGATGCCGCGGCGCTGGTACAACAGTGCAGCGGCGCGATCGCCGAACCGCTCTTGAAGCGCATTGTGGCGCGCGCCGCCGGCGTGCCCCTGTTTGTGCAGGAGCTGGCCCGGCTCGTCAGCGAAACCGGCGAGGGCGCCAGCACCGAAGCGGCTTTGCCCGACCGCCTGCGCGACCTCTTTACCATCCGCCTCGACCGGCTGGGGCCGGCCAAGCGCATCGCGTCCCTGGCGGCGGTGGTAGGTCCGGAATTCACCGCGCCCTTGCTGAGCAAGGTGGTCGATCTGCCGCCCGCCGAACTCGCCTCCCAACTGGCTGTGCTGGTGGAGGCGGGCGTGATCACCCCGCTGGACGACGATGACACTTTCGGCTTCAAGCACGCGCTGATCCGCGATTCGGCGCTGGCCAATATGCTTCGCCGCTCGCTGCGGAGCAGCCATCGGCGCGTGGCAGAAGTGCTGGAAGCCGCGTTTCCGGACGAATGCAGCGCACGCCCGGAGCGGCTGGCGCGGCACTGGGGCGAGGCGCAGGACGTGGCGCGCGCGCTGGAATACTTTGCGGTCGCCTGCGAACGCGCCCGCGGGGTGTAC
>JAURHQ010000016.1 GCA_030833185.1 Gammaproteobacteria bacterium
AGCGACCATCGCCTCACCCTTGCTGTCCCAGTACAGCGCCGGGGCGGCGCCCAGATCCAAGTCGAGCCCGTCGTTCGACTCCATCTGGTGCCACCACTTGAGCGCGCCAGTGCGCGCGTCCAGCACCACCAGACTGTTGGTGAACAGGTTTTCGCCGGGCCGATGGCTGGGCACAAAATCCGGTGCCGGGTTGCCGACCGGCACGAAGACTTCACCCGACGCCATATCGAGCGTGTAGGTGGTCCAGCTGCCGCCGCCGCCATAGCGCGCGCTGCCGACATTTTTCCAGGTCTCGGCGCCCACTTCCTTGCCGCGCGGGATGGTGTAGAAACGCCAGAGTTCGCGGCCGTCGTTTTGGTCAAAGGCCATCACGCGCCCGCGGATGCCCCAGTCGCCGCCGGCCGTGCCGAGGATGATCGTGCCCTGCCAGGCGGCGGGCACAGCGCTGAAGAACTCACCTTGCACCGAATCGCCCGCCTGATGCTGCCACAGGGTTTTACCGGTCGCGGCGTCAATCGCCAGCAGGCGCGCGTCCGGCGTGCCGCGGAAGACTTTCCCGTTGGCATACGCCACGCCGCGGTTGACCTGAAAGACTTCGGCCTCTCTCGGCTGATAGTGATGACGCCAGCGCACCGCACAGGTCCGGGCATCGACCGCCAGGGTGTCGTGCGCGTTGGTGAAGTAGAGCGTACCGTCCAGCGCCACCAGACCGGCCTGAAAGGTACCGGCATCGTCCACCTGCAAACGACACACCTCTTTCAGCTGGTCGACGTTGGTGGTGTTGATCTGGTCGAGCTCGGCGTAGCGCTGACCGTTGACGGTGTTGTTATAGGCCGGCCAGTCGGCGTCTGGTAGGCCGGCCGCCGCTGCCCCATTGAACGCCGATGTGCCGATCAGGCTGCCGAGGAGGCAGCCGCGCAATGCCCAGAGACCTGACATAAGAAACCCTTTCAGTCGTGCCGCCGCCGGCGGAGGTGATAGTGGCGCGACCCTAGCACAAGCCGCCGTCCGCTGGGCTGGGCGGGCTTGAGCGGCGTGCGATGGCTACAATCCAGTTCCCTAATCGAGAACCCCGCCATGCCCGTCACCGCCCTGTTCCCTACCCGGCTTTATCTCGCCAAGCTGGCGCCGAAGACGGCGACGCCGCTGAACGCGCAGTTGCTTAAAGAATGTGCGCAGTTGCGTCAGGACGATGCCGCCGGCCAGCAGTGGTCGAAGCACAATTATCCCGGCGGCTTCACCTCCTACGGCTCGGCGCACCGGATGCATCTGTTCTCGCCAACTTTTGCCGACCTGCAGCGCAAGCTCGACCGTCACGTGCGTGCATTTGCCCGAGCGCTCGACTTTGATCTGACCGACCGCCAGCTCGAGATGACCGACTGCTGGGTCAACATCATGCCCTTCCAGACCGCGCACTCGCTGCATCTGCATCCGCTGTCGACAATCAGCGGCACCTACTATGTGAAAACGCCCAAGGGCTGTCCGGGACTAAAATTTGAAGATCCGCGGCTCGACCGCTTTATGGCCGCGCCGCCACGCCGCGCACCCGAGGCCGGCTGGGAAACCGTGCCGGCGGAAGCCGGCAAGCTGGTGCTGTTTGAAAGCTGGCTAAGGCACGAAGTACCGCCCAACCGCGTACGCGGCGAGCGGGTGAGCATAAGTTTCAACTACAACTGGTTTTAAGCCCCTAACCGCGACGGCGGCGCGTTTTGACCGGTGCCGTGAGCAACTGCTGGCTGGCGACTTCGCTGATGGCGAGGACGGCCGGATGTCGCAGACGCCGCTCGGTCGAAATGGCATAGAACTGCTCGCTGATTTCCGGCAGGCGGCCCACCGCGCGCACCGCGTATTGCTTGCAGATGTAGGCCGAGAGCGCGGTTGGCGCGGTAAACAGCCCGACGCCGCGCTGGCCGAAGGCGTTCAACAGGGCGCTGTCGTCGAATTCGCCCACAATTTGCGGCCGCAGATGGTTCACATCAAGCCACTGCTCCAGCTGCGGCCTGACCGCCACGCCGCGTCCCGGCAGCAGCAGCGGGGCGTCGTTCAGCATGCCTGGAAAACTGCCTTTCAAACTCCGCAGCAAGCCCGGCGCGCCAAACACCGACAGATCGCTGGTGCCCAACAGGTGGCTGAACGCTCGCACTTTCAAATCCGACGGCAGTGGGCGGTCGGCGATCACCAGATCAAGCCGGTGCACGGCGAGATCGGCGAGCAACGAGACCAATGAACCTTCGCGACAAACCAGGCGCACCGCCTCTGCAAGCTTCAAGGCCGGTTCCAGCACTTCCGAGGTGAACGACTTCGGCACCGAGTCGGCCACGCCCACGCGAAAAGGCAGCGGCGCTCGTTTGTCCTGCTGCCGCACCAGCGTCAGCAGGTCTTCTTCCAGCGCAAAAATTTCTGCCGCGTAGTCGGCGACGCGCCGGCCTATGTCGGTGACTTCCAAGCCGCGGCCATGGCGCCGCAAGAGCCGCGTGCCCAGCGACTGTTCGAGTTCTGCCAGTTGGCTGCTGATGGACTGGGAGGTGACGTGCAGCTGTTCGCTGGCCCGCGCGATGCTGCCGGTGCGGGCGACGGTCCAGAAATAACGCAAATGCTTGAGGTTCAGGCTGGCCATTTTTGTATCAGTAAAAAACTGAGTGTTGAGTAAAAAGATTCGACTGGTTCGATCAATCTCTGACGCCAAGAATGGGCGCGTCAACACACAGAAACAAGCGGAGTAGCCCAAGATGAAAATTGATATTCAGACCCGAGGCTTCACCCTGACCGATGCGCTGCGCACGCAAACCGAACGCCGTCTGCGTTTTGCTTTCGGTGGCCTTGGCGCCCGCGTTGGTCGCGTCGGCGTGCGGCTGACCGATGAGAATGGTCCGCGCGGTGGCGTCGACAAACGCTGCGCGCTGCGCATCAGCTTGCCGGGTCAGCAGGCCATCGTCATCGAACAGCAGGAATCCAACCTGTATGTGGCGATCGACGCCGCCGCCGAACGGGCCGGGCGCGCGGTCTCTCGGCAGGTGGGGCGCCAGCAGGCCCTGCGGCGTGATGCCCCGTGGCAGGACCTCAGTCAGTAAGACGGGAAGACAGTTCCCTGAATGAGTCAAACCAGGAGTAGACAATGAAACGGATCGTAATTTTTCTGGTGACCAACCTTGCGGTCATGGTGACCTTGTCGGTGGTGGCCTCGATGCTAGGCCTGCACCAGTTTGTGGGCGCGCAGGGCCTTAACCCGGTCGGCCTGCTGGCTTTCGCTGCCTTGTTCGGGTTTGGAGGTTCGCTGATCTCGCTGCTGATCTCGAAGTGGTCGGCCAAGATGGCTACCGGTGCGCAGGTCATCGAGTCACCGGCCAGCGCGACGGAGGCCTGGCTGCTCCAAACCGTGGCCCGGCAGGCTGAGGCTGCCGGTATCGGGCGGCCGGAGGTCGCGATTTATCAGTCGGACGACATCAATGCCTTCGCGACCGGCTGGAATCGCAACAATGCCCTGGTCGCGGTGTCGACCGGGCTGCTGCAGCAGATGTCGCAAGACGAAGCAGAAGCCGTGCTGGGTCACGAGGTGGCGCATATCGCCAACGGCGACATGGTGACGCTGGCGTTGATTCAGGGCGTGCTGAATACCTTCGTGATTGTGATTGCCCGCGCGGTCGGTTGGTTTGTCGACCGGGTCGTGCTGAAGCAGGAGGGCGGCCCGGGGGTGGGCTACTACGTCACCTTTTTCGTGCTCGAAATTGCGCTGGGCATTCTGGCCTCCTGCGTGGTGGCCTGGTTCTCCCGCCAGCGCGAGTTCCGGGCCGATCGCGGCGGCGCCACACTGAGCAGTCGCACGAAAATGGTGGCAGCTTTGGCCCGCCTGCAGCAGGCACATCAGCCCTCGCAGCTACCGGAGCGTCTGGCGGCGTTCGGTCTGTCGGGCGGTGGTAAAGGCGGCTGGATGCGGTGGTTCGCCACCCACCCGCCGCTGGAAGACCGCATCGAGGCGCTGCGTCGCGCCGCTTAAGTCCCGCGCGCTGCCGGCCACCATCCTGGTGGCCGGCAGCGCCGGGTCTCCAGTCCACACATCGGAGGCTCAGCCTCTGAGCCTCCCAGCCCGCAGGCTAGACCTGATCTAGCAGCCCGGGCAGTCAATTTGGATTCCCCCGCAGGCGCTCGTTAGACTCCAACCCTTCCACCGCGCGAGTGCCTGTCCTCTGCCATGTCTGCCGACCTCACCACCGATTTGCGCTATATGGAGCGCGCGTACGCGCTGGCCGAGGCCGCTGCCAGACAGGGCGAAGTCCCGGTCGGGGCGCTGGTGGTGCACGAGGGGATGGTGCTGGGTGAGGGCTGGAATCGACCTATTCAGAGCGCCGACCCCACCGCGCATGCAGAAGTGGTGGCGCTGCGCGCGGCAGCGAGGCAGGCGGGCAATTACCGGCTAAGCGGCGCCACGCTCTATGTCACGCTGGAGCCCTGCGCCATGTGTAGCGGTGCGATCCTGCACGCGCGACTCGGGCGTGTGGTGTTTGGGGCCTACGACCCGCGCACCGGCGCCGCCGGTTCGGTGCTTGATGTGCTCAATACGACGCTGCTCAACCACCGCGTGACGATCACCGGGGGCGTGCTGCAAGCCGCCACCGCTACCCAGCTCCAACAATTTTTCAGGGCACGCCGATGACTCCGCTGATTCCCCATGACCCGGCCGCCATCGCGGCGCTTTCAAGCAGACTGGGCATCGCGCTCGCCGCGCGCGGCTGGGTGCTGGCAACCGCCGAATCCTGCACCGGTGGCGGGATTTCCGCCGCCGTCACCGAGATTGCCGGCAGTTCGGGCTGGTTTGACCGGGGTTTTGTGACCTATTCCAACGCCGCCAAGGAAGCACTGCTGGGCGTGCGGGCTGACACCCTAGCGCGGGTCGGCGCGGTCAGCGAAGAGACCGCGGCCGAGATGGCCGCCGGCGCGCTGGCCCACTCCGGCGCCGATGTGGCGGTCGCGGTCACCGGCATCGCGGGGCCCGGTGGTGCCAGCCCGGGCAAGCCGGTTGGCACGGTCTGTTTTGGCTATGCCCTGCGGGGCGCGAGCCCGCAAACCCGGCGTCTGGTCTTCACCGGCGACCGCGCGGCCGTGCGCGGCCAGACCGTAGCCACCGCGCTCGCCGGTCTGCTGGCGCTAGCCGAGGGACTCGCCCTGCCTTAAGGCCTTTTTCAAAGCACTGCACGCCACGGCCACCGCTGAACTGGCCGATGCGTCTGTGCAATAATCCGCGCGCGTCCTCGCCGCACCACCTTCATCCAATCCACAGGAGAATTCCATGGACGACAATCGCAAAAAAGCGCTGGGCGCGGCGCTGGCTCAAATCGAAAAGCAGTTTGGTAGCGGCTCCATCATGCGCATGGGCGGCGCTAACGCCGTGCGCGACATCGACGTCGTATCCACCGGTTCGCTCAGCGTCGATCTGGCGCTAGGCGTGGGCGGCCTGCCGCGCGGGCGCATCGTCGAAATTTTTGGCCCGGAATCTTCCGGCAAAACCACGCTTGCGCTGCAAGTAGTGGCCCAGATGCAGAAAAAAGGCGGAACCGCGGCGTTTGTCGACGCCGAACACGCGCTCGATCCGCAGTACGCCGCCAAGCTCGGCGTGAAAATCGAAGACCTGCTGGTCTCCCAGCCCGACACCGGCGAACAGGCGCTGGAAATCACCGACATGCTGGTGCGCTCCGGGGCGGTCGACGTGATCATCGTCGACTCCGTCGCCGCGCTGACGCCAAAGGCGGAAATTGAAGGCGAAATGGGCGACAGCCACATGGGCCTGCACGCGCGCCTCATGTCGCAGGCCCTGCGCAAACTGACCGGCAACATCAAGCGTGCAAACACGCTGGTGGTGTTCATCAACCAGATCCGCATGAAGATTGGCGTGATGTTCGGCAGCCCGGAGACCACCACCGGCGGCAACGCGCTGAAGTTCTATGCGTCTGTGCGCATGGATATTCGCCGCATCGGCTCGTTGAAGCGGGGCGATGAAATCATCGGCAACGAAACCCGGGTCAAGATCGTCAAGAACAAGGTGGCGCCGCCGTTCAAGGAAGCCGTGTTCGACATCATCTACAACGAGGGCGTGTCCCGCGAAAGCGAAATCGTCGAAATGGGCGTCGCGCAGGGCTTTATGGAGAAATCCGGCGCCTGGTACTCCTACAAGGGCGACCGGCTGGGGCAGGGTAAGGAAAACGTCCGCATGTACCTCAAAGAACACCCGGCAATTGCGAACGAAATTGAAGCCTCGATCCGCGCGGCAGCGATGCCGGCGGTCGCACCGGTGCCGGAGGCTGATGACGACGAGTTGGAGCCTGACCTCTGAGCGACGACCCCGCAGCCGGCGCCAGACGACAGGCGCTGGCTGCGCTGGCCAGACGCGAGCACTCGCGCGTTGAACTCAAGCGCAAGCTGGCGCAACGTGGGCACGAGCAAGAGGCGGTAGAGGATGTGCTGGACCAGTTGACCGACCAGCACTACCTCAGCGACGAGCGATTTGTGGAAATGTTTGTGCGCGCCAAGGCCGAGCGCGGGCAGGGGCCGGTGCGCATTGGGCACGAACTGCGGGATAAAGGCGTGGACGCGGCGTTGATCGAAGCAGCACTTGATGCTGACGCCGCGCATTGGACCGCCAGCGCGCGTGCGGTACTGGCCCGCAAGTTTCCCGCCGCTGCCGCTGATTTCCCGGAACGCGCCAAGCGCATGCGGTTTCTTGAATACCGCGGCTTCACGCGCAAACAGATAGCCGCCGCCCTGAAGGGCGGCGACGACGAATGACCCAACGCCCAGAGTAGTTTCAAGCCATGAAGAGCGCCGATATCCGTCAGGGATTTCTCGATTATTTCGCCGAGCAGGGCCACGAAATCGTCGCCAGCAGCCCGCTGGTGCCGGGAAACGACCCCTCCCTGTTGTTCACCAACGCCGGCATGGTGCAGTTCAAGGACGTCTTTCTGGGGCTGGAAGACCGCGCCGTGCGCCGCGCGACCAGCAGCCAGCGCTGCGTCCGGGCCGGCGGCAAGCACAACGATCTGGACAACGTCGGCTACACCGCTCGCCATCACACCTTCTTCGAAATGCTGGGCAACTTCAGTTTCGGAGATTACTTCAAGCGCGAAGCCATCGAATTTGCCTGGGGGCTGCTGACCCAGCGCTTTGGACTGCCGGCCAGCAAGCTGTGGGTCACGGTCTACGAGACCGATGACGAGGCCGCCGAGATTTGGCAAAAGCACATCGGCGTCGACCCCGCCCGCATCACCCGCTGCGGCGACAAGGACAACTTCTGGATGATGGGTGACACCGGCCCCTGCGGCCCGTGCACCGAGATTTTCTTCGACCACGGGCCGGGCATTCCGGGCGGCCCGCCGGGTTCGCCGGATGCCGACGGCGACCGCTTCATCGAGATCTGGAATCTGGTGTTCATGCAGTTCGAGCGCTCCGCCAAGGGCGAACTGAAGCGCATCCCGAAGCCCTCGGTCGACACCGGCATGGGGCTGGAGCGGGTCGCTGCCGTGCTGCAGGGCGTACACGACAACTACGACATCGACCTCTTCAAGAACCTTATCAACGCCATCCGCAATCTCGCCCCGGCGGATGTCGGCGAGTCCGCGTCCTTACGCGTGATTGCGGACCACATTCGCGCCTGTTCGTTTCTGGTGATGGACGGCGTGGTGCCCAGCAATGAAGGGCGCGGCTACGTCTTGCGCCGGATCATGCGGCGCGCGCTCCGGCACGGGAACAAGCTGGGCTTCCGGGACCCCTTCTTCCACAAGCTGGTCGCGCCGCTGGACCGCGAAATGGGGCAGGCTTTCCCGCAGTTGCACGAGCGGGCGGGACGCATCGCCGAGGTGTTGAAGCAGGAAGAGGAGCGCTTTGCAGAAACGCTCGATCAGGGCCTCAAGATTTTCGAGACCGCCGTGGCCGGGCTCAGCGGTAAGGTCATTCCGGGTGAGGTTGCGTTCAAGCTGAACGACACCTACGGTTTTCCGGTCGACCTCACCGCCGATATTGCCCGCGAGCGCGGGCTGTCGATCGACATGACGGCCTATGAAGCGGCGATGAACGCCCAGCGTGAACAGTCGCGCGCGGCCAGCCACTTCGCGAACGTCGACACCTCGCACGCCATTGCGGGTGAGTCGCTGAGCGCGATCGGCAACAGCCAGTCCTTCAGTGGCTACGAGCGAGAGCACGACCGGGCGCGGGTTGCCGCGCTGTTTCACGAAGGGCAGCCGGTGAGTGTCATCGAAGCCGGTACGCAGGCCGTGGTGGTGCTGGAAAGCACGCCGTTCTACGCCGAGTCCGGCGGCCAGGTGGGCGACCGGGGCCGGCTTAGCGCCGAGGGCCTGCAGTTCAACGTCAGCGATACCCGCAAGCAGGGTGGCCTCCACCTGCACATTGGCCAGCTCAGCCAGGGGCGGCTGCAAGTCGGCGATCAGGTGAGCGCCGAAGTCGACGATGCCCGCCGCGCCGCCACCCGTCGCAATCACTCAGCCACGCATTTGCTCCACGCGGCCCTGCGCAACACGCTGGGTGAGCATGTGGAGCAGAAGGGCTCTCTGGTCGAGCCCGACCGCCTGCGCTTCGACTTTGCGCACACGCAGGCGGTGACGCCAGAGCAGCTGCTGGAGATCGAGCGGCTGGTCAACGCAGAAATCCGCGCCAACCATGCGGTGGAAACCCGCCTTATGAGCTACCGGCAAGCCCTGGACGCCGGCGCCATGGCGCTGTTCGGCGAAAGATACGGCGACGAAGTGCGCGTCCTCAGCATGGGCGAGTTCTCGGTCGAACTTTGCGGTGGTACCCATGTCTCCCGCGCTGGGGACATTGGCCTGTTTCGCATCATTGCTGAAAGCGGCATTGCCGCTGGCGTGCGGCGCATCGAAGCGGTGAGCGGCGCCGGCGCACTCGAATTTACCTTGCGCAACGAACAGACATTGCGAAAAATCGCGGCCGGCGTGAAAGCCGCCAATGCTGAGGACGCGCTGGGTAAAGTCGGCCAGTTAGCGGAGCGGGTTCGGGCGCAAGACAAGGAAATCCAGACCCTGAAGTCCAAGCTCGCCGGTGGCTCCAGCAAGGACCTCGCCGACGGCGCGGTTGCGATGGGGCCGGCAAAGCTGCTGGTGCAGACGCTGGAAGGGGCCGACGCGGCCACCTTGCGTGAGGCCATGGACCGGCTCAAGGACAAACTGCAAAGCGCGGTCATCGTGCTGGCAGCGATTGAAGAAGACAAAATCCGGCTGGTCGCGGGCGTCACCAGCAACCTCACGGCTCAGGTCAATGCGGGTCAATTGGCCAATTTCGTGGCCACGCAGGTGGGCGGCAAAGGTGGTGGACGACCCGACCTTGCGCAGGCCGGTGGCAGCGACGTAAACGCCCTGCCGGCAGCGCTTGAATCGGTTAAGGCTTGGGTAGCCGAACGTCTCGGCTAAGCCGGTAAGCGAGTGATAGAGAGTGTTATGAGTCTCATAGTACAGAAATACGGCGGAACCTCCGTCGGTTCGGTGGAACGCATTCAGGCGGTTGCCGAGCGCGTCGCGCGCGAACATGCGGCTGGCCATCAGTTGGTGGTGGTGGTTTCAGCCATGTCGGGTGAAACCGATCGCCTGCTGGGGTTGGCCAAGGCGATTCAAAACCCGCCATCGCCGCGTGAGCTGGACAGCGTGCTGTCGACCGGCGAACAGGTCACGATCGGTCTGCTGGCCATGGCGCTGGAAGCGCGCGGCGTACCGGCGCGTTCCTACACCGGAGCCCAGGTCCGCATCCTTACCGACTCGGCCTTCAACAAGGCCCGTATCGAAGCAATCGACGCCGCGCCCATTGCGAGCGATCTCGCCGCCGGCAAGGTGGTGGTGGTCGCGGGGTTTCAGGGCGTCGACAAGGACGGCAACATCACGACGCTGGGCCGCGGCGGTTCAGACACCACGGGCGTCGCCTTGGCCGCCGCCCTCAAGGCCGACGAATGCCAGATTTACACCGATGTGGATGGTGTTTATACCACCGACCCCCGCATTGTGCCCGAAGCTCGCCGTCTCGATCGCATCACTTACGAGGAGATGCTGGAAATGGCCAGCCTTGGTGCCAAGGTATTGCAGATCCGGTCTGTTGAATTTGCGAGCAAGTATCAGGTCACGCTGCGTGTGCTCTCGTCCTTCAAGGACGGTGCCGGCACCTTGATCACGACTGAGGAGAACATCATGGAAGCCGCATTGATCTCGGGCGTCACGCTTAACCGTGATGAAGCCAAACTGACCGTGTTGGGCGTACCCGACAGACCGGGCATTGCGAGCGCCATTTTAGGCCCGGTGGCCGACGCCAATATCGAAGTCGACATGATCGTGCAAAACGTGGCCGCCGACGGCTCGGCCGACTTCACCTTTACGGTTCACCGCAACGATTTCGACCGCGCATTCGCGATTCTGGAAACCAGCGCGGCAACGCTGAAGGCGCGTCAGGTCACGGGCGATCGGAAAATTGTGAAAGTGTCGTTGGTGGGCGTGGGCATGCGCTCGCACGCCGGGATTGCCAGCCGGGCATTCCGCGTGCTGGCCGATGAGGGCATTAACATCAAGATGATTTCTACCTCCGAGATCAAGATTTCCGTGGTCGTTGATGACAAATATGGCGAGCTCGCCGTGCGCGCCTTGCACGCTGAGTTTGGGCTGGCAGGCGAGGCTTAAAATTAGGCCGAAAAATAAGGCCAAATTCCGTCTGTGTCAGATAGAATGACCCCCACATGGAGTAGAAGGCCTTAGTTGTCCAAGCGAAAACGGGCGGCAGGACGACTAGACCACCCGTTCATTGAATGTTGCGTCGGGGCCAGGCAAGGAGCAGGCAGTAACAGGCGGCGCAGAAGGCACCGCTGCAGAATCAATGAGGCGACGCAAGCGGCCGACCCGCTCGCTTCACTAAGCTGCACGCGTATGAAAACAGGAGCCGCGAGAGGCTCTCACAGCAGGTTTGGAGAACAGGTATGCTCATTCTCACCAGACGAGTCGGCGAGTCGCTGATGATTGGCGACGAAGTTAACGTCACGGTACTCGGCATCAAAGGCAATCAGGTTCGAATCGGGGTGAATGCGCCCAAAGACGTTGCCGTTCACCGTGAAGAAATCTATCAGCGCATTCAGCAGGAACAACCGGGAACGGCCGTAGGTGAGGACGAATAAGTCCTCATCTGCGTAAGGTCGCTTTACGCTGGCAGGCTGCCTCGGTATCCTGCCGGCCACGGAGAGATGGCCGAGTGGCTGAAGGCGCTCCCCTGCTAAGGGAGTATAGGGTCAAAAGCTCTATCGAGGGTTCGAATCCCTCTCTCTCCGCCAATAAAAACGCCCGCTAACAGCGGGCTTTTTTATTGGCGGAGAGAGATGCCGTGATGAGCACCCTTCGTTCGACAAACTCGCAGCGCGAGTTTGGACGCCGCAGGCGCCCCGCAGGGGTGAGCGTTCGCCCAAGCGAACGTGAATCTATCCCTCTCTCGCCCGACGCCCGCTATCAGCGGGCTTTTTTATTGGCGGAGAGAGACTTCGTCGTACGGGTGGGTCGCTCGACAAGTCGGTTCCCTCTACCTTGCAGGCACGGCGCAAGCGCCGGGCCTGCTGCCGAGACGATTGACCACTTTGGCAGAGGATTCTGGGTGCCAACCCCAGCGTCAAGCGAGGTCGCGCATCGCCCGTGGGAGCGGCAACGCCGCGACGCCGTCGGCAAGTCCACAACAATCTGGCTCGGGGCAGAAAGCCCCTCGCACGAATGCTGTGCTACGCCGATCTGCTCTCGTGTAGGCGAGGCCGTGCCGGCCGCGATTAGGTCTGGCCTCGCACCGCCGGCCTCCTGCACCAGCCGGGCCGGCCAATCCCGGGCTTGTGTCCAAGCATCGCCAGCATCCCGACCGGGCCTATACTCCGCGCTGGCGTTCTGCCGTCTGATGCAAGGGGTCTCGCCGTGAATTTGTTGAGCTTGAGTGCGCCTGAGCGCCGGTTGCTGGTCGAAGAATTACTCGCCCGCTACGTGCGCTGTCTGGATGACGACCAGCTTGAAGCATGGCCGGCGTTTTTTACGGCCCAATGCCGGTACATCGTGCGTTCGCAGGAAAACGCCTCGCGTGGCCTGTCGACGGCGGCCATGTACTGCGATTCCCGCGCAATGCTGGCGGATCGTATCGTCGCGCTACGCCATGCGAACATCTTTGAAACCCACCGCTATCGCCACTTCGTAAGCGCCCTGTTGCTCGATGAACTCAGTGCCGACGCGCTGACAGCCACCAGCAACTACGTGGTGCTGCGTACGCGAACCAACGGCGTGACCGAAATTTTCAGCGCCGGCAGCTACCGCGACCGCATCGTGGTGGAGGACGGCGAGTTGCGCTTCGCCGAAAAACTGGTGATTTTCGACACTGACCGAATCGATACCCTGCTGGTGACACCGCTATGAACAGTTCCCCGCTACTGCAATGGCCCGTGCAAGGCGACGGCTGCCGCGTGCCCTACGGCGTGTTCACGGACCGCGACTGGTATGCGCGCGAGCAGGCCACCATTTTTCGCGGCCCCACCTGGAGCTTTGTGGCACTGGAGGCCGAAGTCGCGCGGCCGGGTGACTACAAGTCGACATTCCTGGGCGACACGCCGGTTATCGTGACGCGGGACAACGACGGCCAAATCAATGTCCTGCAAAATCGCTGCGCGCACCGCGGTGCGCTGGTATGCCGCGAGCGTCGGGGCAACGCCCGCCGGTTGGAATGCGTGTATCACCAGTGGAATTACGACCTGAAGGGTCGACTGCGTGGCGTGCCTTTCCGGACCGGGATAGACGGCAAGGGCGGCATGCCCGACGGCTTCAATCTGGACGCCCATGGTCTGGTGAAGCTGCGCGTGGCCCGTCTGCACGGACTGGTGTTTGCCAGTTTTTCCAATGACGTGGCGCCCTTGGAAGACTATCTGGGGCCCATGGTGGTGGCGGCCATTGCGCGACTTTTTAATCGAGACATTGTGGTGACTGGCGATCAGCGTCAGTTCATCCATGGCAACTGGAAGCTGTACGCCGAGAACACGCGCGACCCCTATCACGCCAGCCTGCTGCACCTCTTTCACAACACCTTTGGCCTGTACCGCTCCTCGCAGACGGGCGCCTGCAAGATGGACGCTGGGCACCGCCATACGCTGTTGTACGCGATGGCAGGCACCAGCACGGCCGAAGCCGACAAAGCGGCCTATCAGGACAGCCGTAGTTTGAACACGGCCTTCAAGCTGGCGGACCCCTCGGTGCTGGCCGGGCGGCGCGAATTTGACGACGGCATTACGTTGGTAATCCTGTCTGTGTTCCCCAACCTCGTGGTTCAGCAGATCGCCAACACGCTCGCCGTGCGCCAAATTGTGCCGTATTCGGTTGATTCGTTTGAACTCGTCTGGACGCATTTCGGGTACGCCGATGACGACGAGGCGATGCGCGAGATTCGCTTGAAGCAGACCAACCTGATCGGCCCCGCCGGCTACGTGGCCATGGAGGACGGCGAAGCGGTGGAAATCGTCCAGAAGGCGATTGCCCGCGACGAAGACGCACACTCCTGGATTGCGATGGGCGGCGGCCGGGCGGAAGACGCCGAACATCTGGTCACCGAGTCGGCGATCGTCGGTTTCTGGGAAAACTACCGCCGCCTGATGGGCATCAGCGTCGCGGCGGTGTGAGGCTGGCTGACAAGCGCGACTCGTTTAATCGCCTTTCCGGCGGAAAAAGATGCTGATCTCGGCCACCTGCACGCCCAGTTTGCTCATGCGGGTTCGATTCGCCAGCGTCTGTTCGTCGATAAGATACATCCAGTCGTCCATGTCGACGTGCCAGATCTTGCCGTCCACCGGCAAGGCCAGCACATAGCGCCACTGCAGGGCGTTGCCGGCGGCCACGCCGGCGGCAGTGCCAACGACGTCACCCGCAGTGCCCGTGTAGCGGTCCCCGCGCTTGGTGATCTCCCAGCGCCGGTGCTCTTTTTTGCCGTCGGACCAGTCGAAATTTTCTTCCAGCACCCCGGTCGCGCCCTGCCAGCGCGCATCAATGTGGACGGTAAACCGGCGCAACACCTTGCCGCTGCGGTCCTGCACCATGCCCCAGCCGGTGATTTCGCCGTTGAAATAACGCTGTAAATCGAGCGGTGGCTGCTGGTCCCGATAATCCTGAATCGAGACCTGCGAACAAGCCGAAAGCAACAGCCCAACCAGGGCTAGCAATGTTTTCTTCATGCGCGATACGCCTTCAATTTGCCGACCGGTGTCGGTCGGGAGTGTGTAAGAGGCCAGACCAGACCAGTGCCAGTGCGCTCATCAGTTTCAGCGCACAGGGCACCAGCGCGTAGACCACAGACAGGGCCAGCAGGCCCTGCGCGTCATCGCTACCCGGCGTGTAGCCGAGCAGCGCAAGCAGCGGCAGGCCGAGGCCCGCCGCGAGCGCCAGATTGGCTTTGCTCAGCAAATGCCACAGACCAAAGTAGGCGCCCTCGGCGCGCGCCAGCCCGGCTTTTTCATCGTCGTCGATGGCGTCGGCCAGCAGCGCCGGCGGCAGCGCCAGGTCGGCGCCCAGCGCCAGACCGGACAGCGCGCAGATGATGAAAAACGCCTGCACGTCGCCGGGCGTCAAGCCGTAGGCCCAGACGAAGGCCGCGATCGACAGCCCCATTCCCAGCAGCCAGGCGCCGGCTTTGCCGTAGCGCCGTGCGGCGATCAGCCACAAGGGCATGCCTGCCGCGCCGGCCGCGAAGTACACCACCAGGAACGCGCCGCCCAGCTCCGGCCTGCCGATGACGTCTTCGACGAAAAACAACACGACCGTGGCCGGAATCGAGGCCGCAATGCCGCTTAGCGCAAACACCAGCGCCAGCCGTCGGAACTGCGCGTTACGCAAGGGCATGAACATGGACCGCCACGCCTGCCCGCCAGGCGGCGCCAGCGGCGCAGGAGACTGCGGCGGCGGTGTCCAGCGCAGACTGATGCCACCCATCAGCACCAGCAGTCCGGCGAACAGCACGGCGAAGCGCGCATACGCCGCCTGAGGTCCGAGCGCCGTGGCCCACCACTCGGGCAAGGCGGCGGCGACGAAGACGCCGAGCAGCGCCAGCCCTTCTCGCCAGGCGGTGACGCGCGTTCGTTCAATCCGATCGCTGGCTAACTCGGCGCCCAAGGCCTGATAGCTCACGCTGACCGTGCTGAAACCGAGGTAGGTCACGAGCAGCGCGCCGACCAGCCATCCCGCCAGCGCCGGGGGCGACAGCGCGGGGGGCATCAACAAGCCGCACATGCCAAGGGCAAGCAGTGGAATGCCGGCGGCGATCCAGCGCCCTCGACTGCCACCGCGCTGGCGGGTGCGGTCGCTGAGATAGCCCAACACCGGGTCCTGCAGGGCATCAAGGCTGCGGGCGAGGAGCAGAATCAAGCCCACCAGACCCAACTCCAGTCCCAGGGTCTTGGTATAGAAGTTTGGCACCAGCACGTAGATCGGCAGCGCCGCCATGGCCAGCGGTACGCCCAGCGCGGCATAGGCCAGCAGGTCGGTGGTCTTGAGCGGTGGCGACAGTGGGGAGGTCATGGGCGCGCCTGCAAAGGATTTATCGTTCAATGGAAGATACGGTGGCCGACACCCGCGCGGCGCACCCGTCTCGCCGCCATCATGCGACTCTTTCTGCCACAGGTGGGTTCCATGATGCGCAAGGTTCTGGGCTGGACGGTGTTCGCGGTGATGTTAGGCGGGGCGACCCCAGCCCTGGCCGATGAGGCGCTGGACCGCATCAAGGCCCGGGGTCGGCTGGTGGTGGTGGTGAAGAACGAAGGCGAGCAGCGGCAGGCGGCGCACAAGGACCCGGCCCATTTCGCCAAACGCAATTTTGAAATCGCCATCGCGCGCGAGATCGCCCAACAGGTGCTGGGCTCGACCGACGCGTTGGAACTCAAACTTCTCCGCAAGCGCGATCGTCTACCGGCGGTGGCCAGCGGCGAGGCGGATCTGGGCCTGTCGATGTTTGCCGTTACGCCGACATCGGCGGCGCTGGTCGATTTTTCCAAACCCTATGCCGAGCACAGTCTGGCGGCGATGACGGTGGGCGAGGCGCCCGCCACGCTGGAGGCCTTGAACGGGCGGCGAATTGGTCTCATCGCGCGCAACGATGCCGGGCGACTGGGCCCACCGGCCGGTCTCAAAGTGGCCGAATGGCGGGCCTTTGAGCGCTTAGAAGCCGCGGCCGCTGCGTTGCAGGCGGGCGAGATCGATGCCCAGCTGAGCGAACGGCAAAACATTCTCGCCTTCATCGCCGACGGTCACGCCGAACTGCACTGCTCGCCAACGCTGGAACGCGTGCCGGTGGCTGTTGCCTTGCCGAAAGCGAGCCCGGACCTTCAGGCTGCGGTCGACGGGGTCATCGATCGCCTGCAGCGCGACGGCAAGCTCGCCCGTCTGGCCGCGGACAGCGGCCTCAGTGCGGGCGACTAGCGCAAATACACCGCCTCGAAGCGGGCGGCCTGCCGGCCGCCTTCGTCAAACAGGTGGAGATACTGCCCCTCGACCGACCAGGTGCTGGTGGCTTTGAGCGCCTTAAGCAGGGCCGCCTCCTGATCCATGCCGTTGATACAGGCCATGCGGGTCGCCACCGTGCCGCGGAAAGCCAGCTTGCCGCCTTTCAGCGCATAGCGTCCCGCCAGCCGATTGCAGCCGCCGAAGCCCGTCAGTTCATTGGGCGCTTTGAGAATCAGATGCGCTTGGCCTTGGTCGTCACCGACCCGCACGCCCTTACCGTCGAGTCGGGTGAGTTTCCAGTAGGTGTTCTCCAGCGGCGGGGGCGTGCCGCCCAGCACGCAGCTTTCAGCCGGCCACAGGCCGTCGTATTCACGAATCACGAGCAGGGAGTCTGGTTTGCCGTCGGTCGGAAGTTCAGCTTCCATCGTCGCCAGCGAGGCGTGTCCGGCGGGTAACTTCAGGCGCTGGTAAGCGGCGTGCAGGGCGCGTTGCTCGCTGCTGTCGGTCAGCTGCCAGCGCTGGCCGCTTAAACACTCCGTGAAGCTCGCGCCGCGCTCGTCTTCTGCGTACATGCCGCGCACCAGACCGCGGAACACGAAGGGCTTATAGGCCGGCTGGCGGCGCAGTTCACGGTCGTCCCGTGACTCCCGCAGCTGGCCGACGATATCCAGCTTCAACAGCCCGTCTTCGTTGCTAATGCCCAGCATCATGGGCGCTTCGCTGGCGCCGACCAGCCGCAGCGCGCGGCGTTCTTCGTCCACTTCCCAACGGCCCAGCTGGTCCAGCCCCGGCGTGTCGTTACCGCCCAGCCAGGTCTGGCGCAGATACCACACGCGATTAGGCAGCAAATTAAGGTGATGACGGATCCCCTCGCAGGCCGCGCAGGACAGCACGCCCTCAAAACTTGCCGGCAGGTCCTCCATCGCCGCGGTCGCCGAATTCACCACCGAACTCGGCATATGCAGCAGTAATTTGAGCTCTTCCTCGTCTTCTTCGGTCAGCACCGGCACGAGGGTGTCGGTGGTGAAGAGCAGTTGCTCGCCCTCCATTATCCGGGCGCGCAGCGCGTAACGCCGGGACGGATCGACCTGCTGATCGTCGTAGCGCAGGCTGAAGGCGATAGGGGGTTGGCCGGGCGACTCAAGCGCCAGCTTCGCGATGGTTTTCGCCGGCGCATCGGCCAGCGAGACATCTTCCAGCGTGACCTCCAGCCGCGCGCCGGGCGTCAGCGCAATGCGTTCCCGATAGGCCACCGTGCCGCGGATTTCGCCGGCCTCGGCCGTGGGTCCCGTCAGCCACAGGACGAACAGGCCGCACAGCAGGGTGGGCAACAGCAGGGGGCGGCTGCGGGCGAGACTCAGGGTCATTCCGATACTCCGGCTTGCAAGGGGACTGGGCGCGTGACCGGCAAGGCCGACCCACCGCACCGGCACCGTACGGGTTTTGACCACGCGCCGACAAGCCGGTGTGCGCTTTGACAGTCGCAAGGCCGGCTCTGCATAGTTCGCTTCCCTTCCGGCGCCGCTGCATCCATCGCTCATGTCACGCCTCACCGATTTCATTCGCTACGACGACGCCCAACAGCACTGCAACACCGCCGCCCTGTGGGCGCTGTTCGACGGGGACCGCGCGCAGTTCAACATCACCCACGAATGCATTGACCGCCACGTTGACGGCGAGCGGGTGGCGGTGATCGTGGCCCACGCCGACGGGCATGACGAGGTGCTGACCTACGCCAGGCTTTCGCGCGATGCGGCGCGGTTCGCCCATTTCCTCGAGGCGCAGGGCATCGCGGCCGGCGACCGGGTGGCGGTGATGCTGGAACCGTCCTATGCCTTCTACGTCAGCATTTTCGGCGCTATCAAGCGCGGTGCGATCGCGGTACCGCTGTTCACCCTGTTTGGCCCGGATGGCCTGCGTTTGCGGGTGGCAGATTGTCAGCCCCGGATGCTGGTGACCAATCTCGCCAAGGCCGGGATCGTCGAGCCGCATGACGGGCTCAAGCTGGTCGTGGCGGATGAGGCTTTTGAGGCCTTGCTAGCGGATTTCCCGACGCACTACACCAACCAGACGCGCGCCGACGATTTGGCGATGTATCAGTACACCTCGGGCACCACGCGCGAGTTGCCGGAGGCCGTGCATCACACGCAGCGCGCCATCGTTACGCTGATGCTGGCAGCGCTATACGGCACGGGTCTGCGGCCGGGCGATCGATATTTCTGCCCTTCGTCACCTGCCTGGGGCCACGGCCTGTGGCACGGCACGCTGGCGCCGTTGGCGCTGGGGCTGACCATCGGCGCGTATGCCGGCAAATTTGACGCCGAGCGCCTGCTGCGCGCGCTGTCCGAGCATGGCTTCACCAATATCGCGGCCGCCGCGACCCACTACCGGATGATTCGCAATGCAGGGGTCGCTTCGCGCTATCCGCTCAAGTTGCAGAAGCTCTCGTTCACCGGCGAACCGCTGGATAGCGAAACGGCAGAGTTTCTGCAGCAGCAGTTCGGCATCGAGCCCTGCAGCATGTACGGCACGACCGAGATCGGGGTGGTGCTGGTGAGCTATCCCGGCGCGCCCGATTTCCCGGTCAAGCGCGGCTCACTGGGCAAGTCGGTGCCGGGGGTGAAGGTTGAAGTGCAGGATGCGGCTGGCCAGCCCTGTGCGCCGGGCGTGACGGGGGAAATGAAAGTCTGGCGCCGCGACGGCTGGGTGCCGACCCGCGACCTCGGACGCATCGATGAAGACGGTTACTTTTGGCACGGCGGGCGTGCCGACGACGTCATCATCTCGGCCGGCTGGACGATGAGCGCGGTCGAAATTGAGGACAGCATCATGCAGCACCCGCAGGTGCTGGAGGCGGCGGTCATCGCGGTGCCCGACGCGCTGCGCGGGCAGGTGGCGAAAGCGTTTGTGGTGGCGCGCGGCGCCGGCTCAGCGGCGCTGGCGGAAGACATTCAGACGCTGGTGCGCAATCGACTGGCGCAGCACGAATATCCGCGGCAACTGGTCTTTGTTGCCGACCTGCCCAAAACGCCGGCGGGCAAAATCAATCGCAAGGTACTGCGCGAGCGCGAAGCGGCGGGCGCCTAGGTCAGCGGCGGCTCAGGCGGCGGGCGGCTTGCGCGGCGCGTATACCACCAAGGTGCCGGCCAGCTTGTCGTGCAATGCCTGATGGCGCGGATCGAACACCAGCCACAGATAGCCCAGCCCCAAACTGAGCAGACTAAGGATGCAGGCGAGCCCGCGTACGAGCGCGCGGCCGGCGCCGAGCGGCTCGCGCGTCTGCGCATCGACCACCCGTATCCCCAGCAGTAGCTTGCCCGGCGTGCCGCCGCGGCTTTTCCACATCATCGCGACCGCCAGCAAAACCAGCAGATGGAGCGCCGTTTGCCAATGACCCGGGTGACCGCCGGTAATTTGCAGCAGCGGCCCGTAGAGAAACGCAAAGGCCAGAAAGACGTCGAACAGCACGGCGGTAATCCGGATGCCGAAGGGCGCGGTGGGTAGTTCGGCGAGGGCGACTGACATGACAACAACTCCTGCAGGGCGGGGCGGCGGGCGCGTATGGTTCACGTGAGATTGGGCCGCCGTCAACGACGAGGGCGTCAGGGGTGAATCCCGCCGCGCTTGCGGGCAGAATCCGCGCTTATCGAAACGCGCGGAGCGACGCATGCAAGGCCTGATCGAATTTCTGCCCACCATCCGTCGCATCCATCACGGCCACGGTGTGCTCGCCCAGGCCTTGCGCAGCGAACTCGCCGCCCTGCAGGTGCAAAAACCGCTGGTGCTGCTGGCCCGCGCGCTGCGTGGGACCGAAGTTGAAGCCATCCTGCACGATGCCGTGGGCGAGGCGCTGATCCACAGCGAATCCTTCGAGGAAGTGCCGCCGACCGCCGTGCTGGGCGCCGCCGCCGTGGCGCGTCGGGAAGCGGTTGATTCGGTCATCGCGGTGGGTGGCGGCAGCGCTATCGATACCGCCAAGGGCCTGCGCTTTGCGCTGGCTGCCGGGCTTGAAGACCCAGCCGCGCTGCTCCCCGCGATGGCGGGGGTCAGCCCTACCGCTGGCTGGCTGCCGCTGATTGCGGTACCCAGCACGCTCTCCGGGGCGGAGTACACCCGCAGTTTCAGCGTCAACGACCGCGCGTCGCGCATCAAGCGCTCGCACATGGGCAGCGGCGTGTCGGCCGCGGCGATTGTCTACGACCCGCTCGTGACGATGGCGACGCCCGAGGCCTTGTGGCTGGGCACCGGCTTCGTGGCGCTGGACCATGCGCTGGAAGTCTACGTGGCCAGTGCCGCGCATCCGGTCGCAGATGCCCTGAAGTCCGAGGCTGCTGCGATGCTGTTTGACCGGCTGTCGGTCTCGCGCCAGCCGGACGCTGCCGCCGCGCGGCTCGATTGTTTTCTCGCGGCCTGGATGGCCGACCACTCGCCGCTGCGCACCCGTTCTACCGGCAGCAGCGGCACGCCCTGGAGCCATGTGCTGGCCTATGAACTGGCCGCAATCGCGGGCATTTCCTACACCGTGACGGCCAGCCTTACGCTGGCCAATTCGCTGCGCCTGCTGGCCGAGAATCGCCTTTGTGCCCAGCGTCAGGCCGCGCTCGCGGCGCGACTTGGTTTGCAGGAAAGCCTGCCCGATGCGGTCGACCGCTATGCCACCGAACTCGGGATGCCAATCACGCCGGCGCAGGCCGGACTGAGTGAGAGCGTGCTTGAGGAAGTGGCGCAGGCGACCGCAGCACGCGCCGCGCTGAGCGTGGAACGCTGCCGCCGCGTGCTGGGCGCCGCCTGAGGCCTACAACCAGCCTTTCCGCCGAAAGTACCAGAACGGCGCGGCGACCGAGAGCAGCATCAGGCCGATCGCAAAGGGGTAGCCGAGCTGCCAGTCGAGTTCGGGCATGAACTTGAAGTTCATGCCGTAGAGGCTGGCGATCAAGGTGGGCGGCAGCAGCGCGACCGAGGCCACCGAGAACAGCTTGATGATCTTGTTCTGGTTGATGTTGATGAAACCGACGGTGGCATCCATCAGGAAGTTCAGCTTGTCGAACAGAAAGCCGGTGTGACTGTCGAGCGAGTCGATGTCACGCAAAATCTGGCGCGCGGTTTCGAACTGTTCGCTGGCCAGCAGCTTGCTGCGCAGGAGCGCGGAAATGGCGCGGCGGGTGTCCATCAGATTGCGCCGGACCTGACCGTTCAGGTCTTCTTCGCGGGCGATATCGGCCAGCACCTTGGCGGCGATTTCGTCATCCAGATTGGAGCCCAGCACCTGTTCGCTCAGCGCGTTCAGGCGCTGGTACACGCCTTCCAGCGCATCCGCCGAATATTCGACGTTGGCCGCATAGAGCTCCAGCAAGACGTCTTTCCCGTCCTCTACGAAGCCGGGCTGGCTGCGCGCGCGCAGCCGGAGCAGGCGAAACGAGGCGAAGTCTTCCGAGTGCACGCTGAACAGCACGTCGCCCTTGAGCACGAAGGACACGCGCACGTTTTCGCCGCCTTCATCGCCAAGCAAGAAGAAGTCAGAGTGAATGTGCAGTTCGCCGGTTTCCTCCACATAGAAGCGCGCGCTGGCTTCGATATCGGCGGCTTCCTCGTCTTCTTCCTCGTCCTGCGGCAGCTTGAAGCCAAAGGTTTCACGCGCCCAGGCACGCTCGGCGGTGGTTGCCTCGAAGAAGTCCATCCACACGCTGGAGGCGGCACGAAGTTCCTCCAGGGACTCGTGATGCCACTGGCGGAGCCGGCCTGCTTCGAGGTAGTAGGCGTTGATCATGCGGCGAAGCTCCGACGGCTACAGCTTACGGCGAACCTGCGGCCGGGGAGGACACGCGCACGGTTTCGATCGCGCCGGCGGCTTTCTGCTGATGCAGATCTTCGATGGTGCCCGCGTAAGTCGACAGGAACAGCGTGCGGCCATCATCGCCGCCCAGCTGGCAGGCGACTGCCGCTTTGCCGGGGACGGTGATGAGATCGGTCACCGTGCCGCCTTCGGTCACGCGCACAAACTCGCTGGTCATGAACGAGGCCACCCAGATGCCGCCGGCCTGGTCGAGACAGATGCCGTCGGGCGTGCGTTCGCCCATCGCGGCCCACACGCGGCGGTTGGACAGGTCCCCGGCCGCATCGATATCGAAAGCGGTCAGCACATTGCCGAAGGTCTCGGCGACCACCAGCGTTTTGCCGCCGTCGGTGATCACAGCACCGTTCGGGAAGTTGAGACCGGTGGCCACGACGCGGGCGCTGCCGTCCGGGTCGACACGCACGAGGTCGGCCAGCTTGGCAGGTTCGCCGCTCAGCAGGTTGTAACCGAAATTACCGACGTAGCTGCGACCTTTGGCGTCGGCCACCATGTCGTTGCAGTCGCCGGTGGCGAAGGCGGACAGATCGGCATGCGTCACCAACTTGCCGTTGACCCGCTTCAGCAGTTGGCGGTTGGCCATCGACACCACCAACAGGGTGCCGTCGGGCAGAAAGCCGAGGCCGGACGGGCGCTCGGGCAAATCAAACAGCACTTCGCGCTGGCCATCGGTGCTGACGGCGTAGGCTTTGAAGCCCCACATATCGGAAATCCACAGCCGGCCCTGATGCCAGCGCGGACCCTCCAGAAACACGAAGCCATCGGCGAGCAGGGTAGGGGTGTGCGTGTTCATGCGTCTCTCCTTCGAGTCGTGGCGGACGGTGGCGGATTGCCTCGCAGCTGCTCGTGCGCCGGGCCTTGCAAGCCGGCTTGAGGCCGCGGCTAGTCTAGCCGATCGTGTGCGCGATCAGTCTTTACGAAACAGCGCATCAAGCGCCGAGCGGGCAGCAGAACTGTCGTCCGGCGAGCCTTTGCCGGCGCCGCTGTCGAGGCCAAACAGCGCTTCCAGACCCCGTGCCGCTTCGCCGCGCGCGGCGTCCGGGGCGACGTAGGCATCGGGGCGCGGTTTCAGATAGCCGCAGAAGTTGGCGCGCGCCTTGTTGACCACCCGTTCGGCCACAGGTTCGCGGCATTCATTGGCCACGCGGGGATCAAAAAACTCGCACAGCCGACACACATGCAGGTCGGCGCCGCATTGCCCGCAGGCCGCCGCCCGGGCCAGCGGCAGGGGCTCGTCGTCCAGTGCCTGTCCGCAGCGCCAGCAGCGCAGGTTGTCGATTTTGTGCATGGGGCGCGCGTCCGACCGTTTAGCCAAACCGGGCCAGTTGATAGGGCGCCGGATTGAGCGCCGGCGACCGGCGCGCGATTTGGTCGGCCACCAGCTGGCCGGCGCCGGCGGCCAAGGTCCAACCCAGCTGGCCGTGGCCGGTATTGAGGTAGAGATTGTGCAGCGGCGTGGGACCCATCAGGGGAACGCCGTCGGCGCTCATGGGACGCAAACCACACCAGCGGACCGCCGCCTCGCGATCGAGATGCGGCGCAAAATCCGGATAGAGCTGGGTAACGAGCGAAAACAGGTTGTTGATGCGGCCCGGCGTCAGCGTGAGGTCGAAGCCTGTGAACTCGGCCGTACCGGCCACCCGCAGCCGATCGCCCAGCGGGCAGACCGCCGCGTGCAGGGAGTCGTCGATCACGGGCAGGCTGGGGCGTCCCGCCCAGCCATGCGCGAAGAGCGTCAGTGAATAGCCTTTCACCGGGCGCAGCGGCAGTTTCAAGCCAATGCCGGCCGCCAGCGGCGCGGACCACGGACCGGCCGCCAGCACGTAAGCGTCCGCCGTTTGCAGCCCTCTGGAACCCAGCACGCCTTCGATCCGGTCGCCACTGCGGAGCAGGCGGTCGATCTTCACGCCGTATTCGATGCGCACCCCGCGGGCGACACAGGCCCGCGCCAACAGGGCACAGAAGGCTTGCGCATCGCCGGCCTCATCGTCCGGGAAGTAGAGGCCGCCGGCGAGCAGGCTTTCGATGCGGCCGAGCGCCGGTTCGAGTTCTACCGCCCGCTGGCCGTTCACCGCCTCGAAGCGCACGCCCCATTCGCTCAATTGGCGGCACATCGTGGCCGCGCCGGCGACGGCTTCGGGGGAACGGAAGAGCTTCAGCGTGCCGCGCGCGCTGTAGTCGTAATCGCTGCCGACGGCCGCGCGGAGTTCGCGCATACAGGCCAGCGAGTAGGCCGCCAGGCGGGCGTTTTGTTCAAAATTGTGGAGATAACGGTCGGGGCGCGAATGCCGCACAAACTGCATGCCCCACCCTAGCAGCGACGGCAGCGCCTTGTAGCGCACCAGCAGCGCCGCATCTTCTTTGCCCAGCATTTTCAGCGCGTGCCAGAACACGCCGGGCTCGTTCCAGGGATTGGCCTGACTGGCGTGCAGCATGCCGCCGTTGGCAAAACTGGTGGCGCGCCCGGGGCCGATCTCCTGTTCCAGCAAGCTTACGCTCAGCCCATGGCGGCGCAGGCTGAAGGCCGTCGTGAGGCCCAGCAGGCCCCCACCAATCACCACCACATGCATTGGGCTTCATCCGCGAAAAACAGGCCCTATCTTAGCCGTCGGCAAGGCCTGCCGGCGACCGTGATGACGGCCACGGGATGACGCTGCGTGCGCCGCCACGCACAAAGCCGACGAGTGCGCGCAGCGAGGAACGGGGAATGAAAATCGGCGGCGATGCAGTTGGTCGCGCCGCTGATAGGCTAATGCCCCACCAGACCGGAGGTGCCTGGCGCGCAAGCGAAAATCAGGCGAAGGACGGAGGGGTGCTGGGTGAAGCGAAAACTGCGAGCGGCCGGCGAGCGGCCCATGGACGTCGTGGGCTACGCCGGTCTGTTGGCCGCGCGCGTTGAGCGCACGCGCTTCGAATTGCTGGGGCGGTTGCTGGGCTACGCCGTCCCCTCCACCTTCGTCGCGGTCCCACTGACGGGACTGCTGCTCAGCGCCACCGGCACGATGGCACGTTTCGCCGTCTGGGCCGTCTCAAGGATAGGAAGGAAAAAGCCCCTCCCATACCGAGACCAGCTCTGCCGTGCGCAGCACCAGCGCCTTGCGCCCGGCCTGCGGTCCCACCGCGATGCGCTACGTCACCGCGCTGCAGCAGTCCCATCTGCTCCAGCGCCCGACCGACCCGCTCGGCGATCTGTTGCACCATGTGTTAGAACGCCTCGCGCTCCGGCGCCCTCACCCGCCTGAAACGCAGCCCGCCGTCGGGGCGCGGCGCGTACACGCTGTCCAGGCAGAGCATGCGACGCCCTCTGTCGGTCCGGATAGCGTCGATCCGGACGGTGCGACGTTCTGATGCCGGATTTCCGCGCCCATGTCGCTCGTGGCGAAAGCCTGATGCCCGTCGGCCAACTCCGTTTCACGCGGGCCGAGCCGCGAGCGATAGCCCTGCGCCGAGCGCGCCACCTTCATCAGCGTGCAAGCCCGCCGCTGCGACACGCCCTTGCCTACCGCATACGTCACCTGCTTCCGGCTAGCCGGCACGCTCACCATTTTTTCGGCGATTTCCTTCATCTCGATCTCGAGGTCGCGCTCGGCCACGAGTTTCTTCAGGCGCGCGTTCTCCTGCTCGAGCTGCTTCAGCCGCCGAAAATATTCGGGCTGGAACGTCCCGAACCGCGTCTTCCACGTGTACACCGTCTGGCCGCTGACCTTGTGCCGCTTCGCGACCGCCGGAACCCTGTCACGATCAGCTTCCCGGATGACCGCGACCATCTGCTCTTCGGTGAACCTCGACTTGCGCATGCTCCCTCTCTTTCCGGGGGCCAGCCTCTCACGTAATCGGTGGTCGGAAGTACCGGGAGCAGGTCAGGGGGTCAGGCCAGCTGCAATAGTTTTTCTGTCAATTCCGCAGGCATGTCCACCATAATGTTGTGTCCACATGGCATTTTGCTCAATGTCCACCCGGGCGCACCTTCGACCTGTTTTGCAAAATAACGAAACGGGCTGGGATCCCAATTGTCGGCAAGAATATAGTGACGGTTCTGCAAGCTATTGACTGACCCTGAGAGCAATGCGGGGCATTCAAAGGTCGCCAGAGCTTGCGGACGTGCGCGCCGATCAACCCATGCGCGCTTTTCTTCAACGACGTTAAACAACTCAGCCGGTATCGGCTTCATCAAGCCGCATCCATTCTCAGCGGCAGAATCTCTGAAGCTTCCAATAAAGAATGCGGCTGTCTCAGGAGCTAGTGCTTTGTGCAACAAGCTAATCAGCGAATCCCCGTTTCCAGGCACGTATGCGTCGATATACACCAAATGGCGAATGCGATGAGTTAGCCGGTCTGCGACGCCCGTGGCAACCATGCCGCCATAGCTGTGACAGACAAGAATGATCTCTTCGATCTCCTCTGCTTCGATACAGCCGCACACATCACGAATATGAGTTTCGAGCGTGATGTTTTCGCCAGATTGATGCTGCCTTTCTCCAAGGCCTGAATGAGTGGGTGTATAAACTGTATGACCTGCAGCGCGTAAAGCATCGGCTACGGCTCTGTAGCACCATCCGCCGTACCAGGCCCCGTGAACAAGTACATAATTAGCCATACGTATTCTCCAAAACTACGCAAAAATAAGAGGGTAGGAAGGATAAATCCCCTCCCAAGCCGAGACCAGATCTGCCGGTCCCTGCCTTAGGGCCTCGGACGGGAATCTGACCCCACATTTGCCCCGCCTGTCTTCATTCGGGGAATCTGCAGCGCCCTTCGCAGCCCGAACGTTTCCCCGGAACCCTGCGCGCAGCGCGGCTCCCTGCAGATCCGTGATCGCAGCCTCCCTGCCCCTGATTCACCCGCCTTCCCAGGTGCCGCTCACGCGCGCACCGGCGGCCCTGTCGACGGGGGCGAGTGAGCCCGTGCTTGCCTCCGCCTTCCCTCTCACATGAGCCCGGCTCCGCTCGATCAGCCCCGGCTCCTCGATTAGCCGGCGAGGCGCGTGTTCTTTTCAACGTTCTGTCGATAACGGTCGGGGCGGGAGTTGCGGACGAAGCGCATGCCCCAGCCGAGCAGCGAGGGCAGGGCGCCGAACCGCACCAGCAGCGCGGCGTCTTCGCGCCCGAGCATTTTCAGCGCGTGCCAGAACACGCCGGGTTCATCCCAGGGATTGGCCTGACTGGCGTGCAGCATGCCGCCTCTGGCGAAACTGGTGGCACGGCCGGATGCGCTGAGCTGTTCGAGCAAGGTGACCGTCAGCCCGTGACGGCTCAGGCTCAAGGGTGTCGTCAGGCCCAGCAGGCCCCCGCCAATCACCACCACATGCATTGGGCTTCATCCGCCGCGACAAACAGGCCCTGTCTTAGCCATCGGCAAGGCCTGCCGGCGACTGTGATGCCGGCCACGGGATGACGCTGCGTGCGCCGCCAAGCACAATGCCGATGAGCGCGCGCAGCGAGGAGCGGGGAATGAAAATCGGCGGCGATGTGGGCGGCACCAAGACCCTGCTGGAGGCGCGCGCCGGTGCGTTCACCCTGCTTAAACAGCGCTATCAGAACGACGAGTTTGCCGATTTCGATGCGCTACTCGCCGAGTTTCTCTCGACGCTGCGGCAACGCCATCGCGCGCCCGTCACGGCGACCTGTCTCGCCGTGGCAGGACCGATTGCGGCCCAGGCCGCCCGCCTGACCAATCGCCCGGCATGGCTGCTGGAGGCCGCCGGTCTGAGCGCGCGCCACGGGTTGGGGCCAACCATGTTGGTGAATGATTTTGTCGCCGCGGCCGCCGGCCTCGGCGGACTCGACGCAGCCGAGACGCGGCTGCTGCAGACGGGCCATGGCGATGCGGGCGGGCCGGTGCTCGCGCTGGGGCCGGGGACCGGACTCGGCGTTGCCATGGTTGAAGGGGAGCATGTCGTGGCCAGCGAAGGCGGGCATATCGGCTTCGCCCCGTTTGATGCGGAATCTACCGCGCTATGGCAGCTGCTCGGCGCGCCGGGCCGGCGCGTCACCACCGAGCAGGTGGTGAGCGGCACGGGGCTCGCCGCCTGCTATCGTTTGACCACGGCGATGTCGACCCTGCCGATCGAACCCGCTGAGGTTGTTGCCCGCGCCACCGGCGGCGAGCCTGCCGCGACGGACGCGGTGCGTCTGTTCGCGCGCTGCTTTGGCGCGGTGGCAGGGGATCTGGCGCTGGTGTTTCTGGCGCGTGGTGGGGTGTATCTGGCCGGCGGCATCACGCCGCGCCTGCCGCCCGAGCTATTTGATGAGCCCTTTCTTGCCGCATTTGGCGCCAAGGCCGAACACGCCGCGCTGGTGGCGGGGATGCCGGTGCTGGCCGTGATGAGCGAGGAACTGGGGCTGCGCGGTGCAGTTCATCTCGCCATGCAGAGCGGTCGTGAGGAGAAGACCCATGTATGAGGCGAGACATCATCGCCCCCTGACGGTCCGCGGTTTCCTGCGGCGCATGCTCAGCCACAGCCTGGCGGCGCTGGGTTTGCTTATTGTTTCACTCGGCGCCGGCGTCGCGGGCTACATGTACTACGAGCATCTGTCGGCAGTGGATGCCTTTCTGAATGCCGCGATGCTGTTGGGCGGCATGGGACCGGTCAATCCACCCGCCAGCGCCGCTGGCAAGGTGTTTGCCGGCTGCTATGCGCTGTATGCCGGGCTGGTGTTTATCGTCACCGCGGCGATCATGCTGACACCGGTCCTGCATCGCATTCTGCATCGCTTTCACTGGTCGTCCGACGACAATGCCTGAGCGACACACGCCGGTCACGCTGCCGATTCAATCTGCGCCAGCCACGACCTTGCCGGAGTAGTGCCATGCCCCCTTCAAGCCTGATTGACCGCCGCCGCTTTCTCCGTAGGCTGCTTGCGCTCCCCCTGCTGGCCGCTACGTCGCCGGTGTGGAGCAAGCCGCGCTATGCGAGCAATCCCTTTACGCTGGGCGTTGCGTCGGGCTATCCGCTGGCCGATGGCGTGGCGCTATGGACGCGCCTCGCGCCGCAACCGCTGGCGCCCGACGGCGGCCTGCCGCCTGCGGTGTTGCCGCTGCGCTGGGAGGTGGCGGAAGACGAGCAGTTCAAACGGATTGCCGCGCACGGCGAGGCTTATGCCGAGCCGGCATTCGGCCATTCGGTGCACGTGGAAGTAAGGGGGCTTGAAGCGGCGCGGCCGTACTTCTATCGGTTTCATAGCGGCGCGGCGACCAGCGCCATCGGGCGGACCGCGACCGCGCCGAAGGTAGGCGACCCGGTGCAGCAGCTGCGCTTTGCGTTTGCGTCCTGCCAGCAGTACGAGCAGGGCTATTACGGCGCCTATCGCCACATGGCGGCGAGCGCGCCCGATCTCATCATTCACCTTGGCGATTACATCTACGAAAGCGCCTGGGGCGAGCACCGCGTGCGCTATCACGAAGGTCCGGAGCCGGTGGCTTTAACGGACTACCGCGCCCGCTACGCGCGCTATCGCTCGGACCCCGATTTGCAGGCGGCGCACGCGGCCTGTCCGTGGCTGATGGTGTGGGACGACCACGAAGTGGAGAACGACTACGCCGATGCGCAATCCGAAAACCTCGACCAACCCGAGTGGTTTCTGGCGCGACGCGCGGCGGCCTATCAGGCCTGGTACGAACACATGCCGGTGCGGCGCACGATGCTGCCGTTCGGGCCGCATCTGCAGCTCTACACGCGGCTCGCCTACGGTCAGCTGGTGAACTTCAATTTGCTCGACGACCGCCAGTACCGAAGCCCGCAGCCCTGCCCGCGACCGGGCCGCGGCGGCGCGGCGGTCATCGAGAACTGCGCCGCGCGCGAAGACCCCGCCGCCACCCTGCTGGGGGCGCGGCAGGAAGCCTGGCTTGCAGCCGGTCTGGCGCAAAGCAAGGCGCGCTGGAACGTGTTGGCCCAGCAAACCCTGATGGCGCAGTCCGACGGCAAAGTGGGGGAGGGTCAGCGGTTTTACTCCGACGGCTGGGACGGCTATCCCGCCGCGCGGGCGCGCTTGTTCGATCAGATCGCAGGCAGCAAGGTCGCGAACCCGGTGGTCATTGGCGGCGACGTCCACGCCTTCTGGGTGGCGGATCTGAAACGCGATTTCAATCGCCCGGACTCGCCCACCATTGCCTCAGAGTTTGTCGGCAGCTCGATTACCTCGCGTCCGCCGCCGGAGTCGATTCTGGAAGCCGCCAAGACGGAAGGCCCACATATCAAGCTCGCCACCGGCAAATATCGCGGCTATGTCGCGATGACGCTGACGCCCGATTTACTGACGGCAGAACTTCGCGCCGTCGACGACCACCGCGACCCGGCCACCGGCATCCGCACGCTTTCGACCTGGGTGGTGGAAGACGGCAAGCCCGGGCCGGTGGCGGGCTAGGGGGCGCGCTTACCCCGCCTGCGCCAGCACCACCGCCGCCAGCGGCGGCAGGTCGATCAGCACCCGCGCGGGCTGGCCATGCAGTGGCTGGGCGATTGCGTCGGCCGCGGGCACGCCCACATCGCTGCCGCCATAGTGGCGAGAGTCGCTGTTCAGCAGGACTTCCCAGCGGCCGGCGGCGGGCACGCCCACGCTGAAGGCCGGGCGAGGGATAGGGGTGAAATTGAAGACCACCACCACGCAGGCGCCGTTGCGGGCGCGGCGCAGAAAGGACAGCGTGGATTGCGCGGCGTCGTTGCAGTCCAGCCACTGGAAGCCACCGGGTTCGTGGTCAAGTTCGTGCAGCGCCGCGCAGTTGCGGTAGCGCAGATTCAAGTCGCGCTGGAGGGCGCGGATGCCGGCGTGTTCTGGCCGCTGCGCTTCGGCCCAGTCGAGTTCGCGCGCCTCCGACCATTCGCGGGTCTGGCCGAACTCGTTGCCCATGAAGCCAAGCTTTTTGCCCGGCGAAGTCAGCTGCCAGACCAGTAGCAGCCGGAGATTGGCAAAGCGCTGCCAGGAGTCGCCGGGCATCTTGCCCAGCAGGCTGCCTTTGCCGTGCACCACTTCGTCGTGCGAGAGCGGCAGCATGAAACACTCGCTGTAGGCGTACATCTGGCCGAAGGTCAGCAGCGCGTGGTGATAGCGGCGATGAACGGGATCAAGCTGCAAATAGCGCAGGCTGTCGTTCATCCAGCCCATGTTCCATTTGAGCGAGAAGCCCAGCCCGCCCTCCGCAATCGGATGGGTCACGCGTGGCCAGGCGGTGGATTCTTCGGCGATGGTCAGCGCGCCCGGGAAGCGGGTGGCCACCATCTCGTTCAGCGCGCGCAGGAAGTCGATGGCCTCCAGATTTTCGCGACCGCCGTGGATGTTGGGCGTCCACTCGCCGGGCTTGCGCGAGTAGTCGAGGTAGAGCATGGACGCCACCGCATCCACTCTGAGGCCGTCGAAATGAAAAGCCGACAGCCAATAGTTGGCGCTGGACAAGAGGAAGCTCACCACTTCGCGCCGCCCGTAGTTGAAGCTGCTGGTGCCCCAGTCGGGATGGCGCTGCAGGCGCGGGTCGGCGTGTTCGTAGAGCGGCGAGCCGTCGAAATGCGCGAGCGCGCCATCGTCCGCCGGAAAATGACCGGGCACCCAGTCCAGTAACACGCCGATCCCGGCCTGATGGCAGGCGTCGATCAGCGCGCGCAGTCCGTCGGCCGCGCCCTGTCGCGCGCTGGGCGCGAAAAAGCCGGTGCTTTGATAGCCCCAGGATTCGTCCAGTGGATGCTCGGTGATGGGCAGGAGCTCGATGTGCGTATAACCCTGTTCGCACACATAGGGCAGCAGGCGGGCGGCGAGTTCGGTCCAGCTGTAGAAGCGCCCGTCCGGGTGACGCAGCCAGGAGCCGGCGTGCAGTTCGTACACGTTCATCGGCGCCTGACGCCAGTTGCGGGTCGCGCGCGCCGTCATCCAGCCCGCGTCCTGCCACGCAAATGCGCTGTCGGCGGTGATGAGCGAGGCCGTGTCGGGACGCAGTTCGCTGGCGCGCGCGTAAGGGTCGGCGCGCAGCAGCACCTGACCGCTGTGGCGCGCGCGCAGTTCAAACTTGTAACGCTGTCCGGGCGCAAGGGCGGGGATGAACAGCTCCCAGACGCCCGAGACGCCCAGACTTTGCAGCAGATGATGCCGCCCGTCCCAGCCATTCCAGTCGCCCACCACGCTGACCCGCTCGGCCGCCGGCGCCCACACCCGGAAGCGCACGCCGCCGACGCCGCCGCGGCTCTCGGGCTGCGCGCCGAGCAGGCGGTGGCTTTCGTAGAGCCTGCCTTCGGCAAAGAGATACAGGTCGTCCTGACTGGCGGTGGGCGGGAAGGCGTACGCATCGAAACACTCGCGACCATCCACCCGCAGCCGCCAAGCCTTGCTTGGCGCGCGCCGCCGGCGGAGTTCAAACAGTCCGGCGGGATGCACACAGCGCATGGCCTGCGCGCCACGGGCGCTCAGCAGTTCGACCGCTTGCGCGCCCGGTTGCCATGCGCGAATCACCCATTGCGCACCGGCCGGGTGCACGCCGAGCAGCCCGAAGGGGTCGTAATCGCGCGTTTCCAGCAGACGGGTGATGTGATCAGCTTGGGCAGACATCTTGCTTCGTATGATACCGGTCGCAACGGCTAACACGCCGGTCGGGCGCAACTTACCGGCTTATGGAGGCAACAGGCGATGGCGGATTCCCTCGATCTGGTTTTTCTCTGGCACATGCACCAGCCGGACTATCGCGCGCCGGAAGACGGCGATTACGTATTGCCCTGGGCGTATCTGCACGCCATCAAGGACTACACCGACATGGCCGCGCATCTCGAGCGCCATCCGGCGGTCCGCGCGGTGGTCAACTTCGTGCCGGTGTTGCTGGACCAGCTCGAAGACTACGCGCAGCAGATTCAGCACGGCCCGCTGCGCGATCCGCTGTTGCGTTTGCTGGTTCACGAGCACATCGAGCAGCTCACGCTGGAGGACAAACGCGCCGCCATTGCCAGCTGCTTTCGCGCCAATCACTCGCGCACCATCGAGCCTTTTCCCCCGTATCGCCGCCTGCACGCGCTGCAGGAAATCGCGACCGCCGAAGGCGACAGCGCGCTGGCCTGGCTGTCCGGCGACTACTTTGCTGATCTGGTGACCTGGTATCACCTCGCGTGGACCGGCGAGACCGAGCGCCGGCGCAATCCCTTGCTCGCCTCGCTGATGAGCAAAGGCGAGGGCTACACCCTGAGCGAACGTCGCGCGCTGCTGGCGGCGATCGGCGCGATGATTGCGGGCCTGGTGCCGCGCTATCGGGCGCTGGCTGAACGCGGACAGATTGAACTCTCCTGTTCGCCGGAAGCGCACCCCATCGCGCCGTTGCTGCTGTCATTCGGGAGCGTCCGCGAAGCGATGCCCGAAGCGCCGCTGCCGGCGGCGCCCTGCTATCCCGGCGGACGACAACG
>JAURHQ010000170.1 GCA_030833185.1 Gammaproteobacteria bacterium
ACCCCCGCCATCGCGGCGGCTTCCACGGTCAGCGCGGCCAGATCCTCGGGCTCGAGGTTGTGGACATGCGATTTGCCGCAGGCCCGCGCGATGATCTGTGCTTCCATGGTCAGCGTGCGCAGGTAGTTGGCAAGGCGCCGCCCGCCTTTAACCGGATCAAGACGCGGTGCCAGATCTTCCCGCTGGGTGGTGATGCCCGCCGGGTCGTTGCCCGCATGCCAGTCGTCGTAGTAGCCGGCGGCGCTGCCGAGCTTGCGGTATTCCTCGTCCAGCGACGGGCTGTTATCGCCCAGCGCAATCAGCGCGGCGATGCCAACCGACACCGCGTCTGCACCCATCGCCAGCGCTTTCGCCACGTCAGCCCCGGTGCGGATGCCGCCAGAGACGATGAGCTGCACTTTGCGGTGCATGTCGAGTTCGGTCAGCGCTTCCACCGCCTGGCGCACGGCCGGGAGGGTCGGAATACCCACGTGCTCGATGAACACGTTCTGGGTGGCGGCCGTGCCGCCCTGCATGCCGTCGACCACAATCACGTCCGCGCCGGCTTTGACCGCCAGCATGGTGTCGTAGTAGGTGCGGCTGGCGCCGACCTTGATGTAAATGGGCTTTTCCCAGTCGGTAATTTCGCGCAGTTCGCGAATCTTGATTTCCAGATCGTCCGGCCCCGTCCAGTCCGGATGCCGACAGGCGCTGCGCTGGTCGATGTTAGGCGGGAGATCACGCATGCCGGCGACGCGGGCGTTGATCTTCTGCCCCAACAGCATGCCGCCACCGCCGGGCTTGGCGCCCTGCCCCAGCACCACTTCGATGGCGTCGGCCTTGCGGAGGTCATCCGGGTTCATGCCGTAGCGAGACGGCAGGAGCTGATAGACCAAGGTCTTGGAGGACAGCCGTTCTTCCGGCGTCATGCCGCCGTCGCCAGTGGTGGTGCTGGTGCCGACCGCGGTCGCGCCACGGCCCAGCGCTTCCTTGGCCTGCGCCGACAGCGCGCCAAAGCTCATGCCGGCGACCGTCACCGGAATCTTCAGCTCAATCGGCTTTTTGGCGTAGCGCGTGCCCAGCGTGACGTTGGTATCGCAGCGCTCGCGGTAGCCTTCCAGCGGATAGCGCGACATCGACGCGCCCAGAAACACCAGATCGTCGAAGTGCGGCAGGTAGCGCTTGGCCCCGCCGCCGCGGATGTCGTAGATGCCTTCGGTCGCGGCGCGCTGGATTTCGTGAATCACATCGCGGCTGAACAGATATGAGGGGATAAGCCCGGGGTCACGGGTGGTCATGCGTGGCTACTCCTGCGCTTGGCCTGGGCCAGCTCAATAGGCATCGGCGTTGTCGATGTTGAAGTGATACAGCTTGCGGGCCGAGCCGTAGCGGCGAAACTCGCTGGCCGGGTAAGGCATTTCTGCGCGCTTGAGCAGTTCGTCCAGCGCCGCGAGGTGTTCGGGCGTCATCTCCTTGGCTTCGCAGTCGGCGCCGAGGTCGGCCACCGTGCCGCGCACGTAGATTTCCGCTTCGTAGAGCGAGTCGCCCAGCGCGGCGCCGGCATTGCCGCAGACCACCAGCCGCCCGCGCTGCGCCATGAACGCCGACATATGGCCGACCGAGCCCTGCACCACGATGTCCACGCCTTTCATGGAAATCCCGCAGCGGGCCGAGGCGTCGCCTTCGATAATGACCAGCCCGCCGCGCCCGGTGGCCGCCGCCGCCTGACTGGCATTGCCTTTCAGCCGGACTACGCCAGACATGATGTTCTCGGCGAGCCCCGTGCCGGCATTGCCGTGGATGGTGACGCTGGCGTGCTTGTTCATGCCCGCGCAGTAGTAGCCGACGTGACCATCAATCTCGACCTTGACGGGCGCATCGATGCCCACCGCCAGCGCGTGATCGCCCTGCGCGTTCAGCACTTTGAAGTCTGGCCCGCTGGTCGCGCCGTTCAGCCCATGCAGCGCCTGATTCAGATCGCGCACCGTGTGCGTGGTGAGGTCAAAAACCTGTTCCTTGCTCATCAACTGTTCCTCAATGCCCGGCGCCGGCGCGTTCGCCGCCCCAGACGTAGACGGTGGCGGGTTCGGGCTCCCAGAGCTTGGCGTGCTTCACGCCCGGCAGGCGGGCCAAGGCGCGGTATTCGGAAGACATCGCCACCCAGTCGTCGGTCTCGGCGAGCACCGCCGGTTTGCAGGCAATGGGGTCGCGGAGCACGGCAAAGCCGTCGCTGGTGCCGATGGTGAAGGTGTAGAAGCCGTCCAGATCGCCGAGCGCGCGGGTCAGCGCCTGACTGAGCGTTGCCCCCTGCTGCATCTGCACGTCCAGATACTGCGCGGCCACTTCCGAATCATTCTCGGTGCGAAACACCGCGCCGGCTTTTTCCAGCTTGCGCCGCAGCCGGTTGTGGTTGGACAGCGAGCCGTTGTGCACCAGGCAGAGGTCGCTGCCGGTGGAGAACGGATGCGAGCCGGCGGTGGTCACCGCGCTCTCCGTCGCCATGCGGGTATGACCGATGGCGTGACTGCCGCGTAGCCCTTTCAGATTGAAGGCATTGGCGACATCAATCGGCAGGCCCACCTCTTTGTAAATTTCGATGTGCTGCCCGATGCTGACCACGGTGAAGGGCCGCGGCTCGGCCGCAAGCCAGGCGCGCAGGTCTGCTTCCGCCACCGGCAAGCGGACGAGGCAGTGCGTGTGGTCGCGCCGGAAGTCGACATCGACCTTGAACTGCTCGGTCAGCGCCGCCGCGACATGCGCCCAGTCGAAGGACAGGTCGGGATTTTGCAGCACCAGCTTCAAGGCACCGGCCGGCGCCGGATCGCGATACACCGCGAAGCCGGTGCTGTCCGGGCCGCGCTGGGTCATTTCCAGCAGCATGGGTTCAAACAGTTCGCCGAGCTGCGACTCGAGCGCGGGATTTTTCAGATAAAGACCTACGATTCCACACATGGCGGCGGCGTCCCTTAAAAGAATTCGAGATAACGCCCGACTTCCCAGTCGGACACGTGACGCGAGTACTCCACCCATTCCATGCGTTTGAGCTTGATGAACTCGCCAATAATTTCGCTGCCCAGGGTCTCCGCGAACAGCGGGTCGGCGGCCAGCGCATCTACCGCTTCTCCCAGATTTTGCGGCAGCACCTTGATGCCTTTGGTGATGAGCTCCGCCGGGCTTAGTTCGTAGAGGTTGAGGTTTTGCGCCGGACCGGGGTCGAGCTTGCGGTTAATGCCGTCGAGGCCCGCCGCAATCACCGCCGCCGAGGCGAGGTAGGGGTTGCAGCTCGGATCCGGCAGCCGGCATTCCAGACGCCCGTAGGGAATGCGCACCATCGAGGTCCGGTTGTTGTCGCCGTAGGTGATGTAGGCCGGGGCCCAGGTCGCGCCGGACAAGGCCTCGCCCACCACCAGACGCTTATAGGAATTAACGCTCGGCGCGAGCAGCGCGGTGAGCGCCGGCGCATGCGCCAGCAGGCCGCCCAGAAAGTGATAGGCCATTTTCGACAGGCCCAGACCCTGCTTGTCCTTGGCGTCGTGAAACAGGTTGCCGGTGGTCGCATCGGACATCGAGAGGTGCATGTGCATGCCGCTGCCGGTGCGATTGCGGAACGGCTTCGGCATGAAGGTGCAGATGAGGCCGAGTTCTTTCGCGATCTCGCCCGCCGCCATGCGGAAAAACACGTAGCGGTCGGCGGCGTTCAAGGCGTCGCTGTAGGTGTAGTTGATCTCGAACTGGCCGTTCGCGTCTTCATGGTCGATCTGATAGACGTCGAAGCCGGTGGCCTGCAGGGCTTCGACCAAACGCTCCAGCATCACGCGGTTGCGCGAGAGGCCTTTGTAGTCGTAGCAGGGCTTCTCCAGAGTGTCGCCATCGTCGGCCGGCGCAATGCTGCCGTCGGCCAGTTTCTTAAGCAGCATGAACTCGGGTTCGATGCCGACGTTGACCGTCCAGCCCTTGGCCGCGGCAGCAGCGACCTGATTTTTAAGCACCAGCCGCGAGTCGTAGGGATAGGGTTTGCCACTGACGCGACCGTCGCACACGATGCGGGCGTAGCCGGGCTGCCAGGGCACAAGCGAGAGCGTGTCCAGATCGCCGACCGCCAGATAGTCCGCGGAATGCGGGCCCATGCCGAAGCCCCAGACCGCGAATCCGGCAAAGCCGGCGCCAGCGGTGAGGATGTCCTCGAAGTGTGACACCGGCACTGACTTGGTCTTCGCCACGCCGTGGATGTCGACGAATTGCGCCAGCACGTAGCGCACCTGATTGTCCTTCAGGAATTTTTGCGCCTGTTTGAGATTCATCGCGTGGTCTCCGTAATCGCCAGAAAATCGTTAAAACCGGTCAGGCATCCGCCGCGTGCGCGGACCCGTTCGAGCAGCGCGCCGCCCAGCCACACGCCTTCGGCCGGCGCGCACAGCACCCGGAAGCCCCAGGCCTCGCGGCAGAGCACGGCGTCGATGCCGCAAATCTGGGTGGGAAACCACGCGCTGGCGCCCGGCGCCGCGCTGTCGGCGGTGGCGATTTCAAGAATCAGGGCCGCCCAGTCCGGGCCGCCCACGGCGAACTCGGCGTATTCGGTGACCAACACCAGCGCGCCCGTGCTGCTTGTCAGCGCGGGCAACGTGGTCGGCGTCGTCACGTGCGCTGAAAGCAGGAACTGGCGCGGCGCGGTTTGCGCGACGCAGGCCTCGGCGCCGATCGCCACCTCGAACAGCGCCGGCGTTGGCAGACCGGCAGCGTTCAGGCTTGAGGCCGCGTCAGGGCCGGTCACCAGCAGGCGCGCCACCGGGGTAAGTTCGGCCAGCCACAGGCCGGCGCCGCTGTCGGGCACGGCCAGCCCCGTCAACATGCCCGCCACCTCGCCGAGTGCCGCCTTGGCCTGCTGGTAGTGCGCGATCAAACTCACCGCGCGGCTCATGCGGGCTGCTCCGTCAACCGGGCACCGGTGGGGTCATAGAACGGCAGGTCGGCGCGGCGGGCGCGAATAAGTCGCCCGCCTTGAATACGAATATCAAACTGGCTGGCCGTCATGCTCTCGCCCTCCAGCACCGCAAGACCGATGGTTTTTTGCAGACTCGGGCTGAAAGCCACGCTGGTCACCCGGCCCGCGATGCGCGCGCCGTCGATCACCAGATGGCACTCTTCAATCGGCTGCGCCGGGTCGGCATGGTCGGTGGTGAAGCCCACCAGCTGTCGCTGCACCCCACCAGACAGCAGCTCGCAGGCCGCCCGGCCCATGAAGCGCGGCTTGTCCATTTTCACGAGGCCGGCCAGCGGGGTTTCAAAGGGATTCATCACGCCGTCGGTGTCGAGGCCGACGATAGGGTGACCCTTTTCCAGGCGCAGCAGGCGCTGCGTTTCGACCCCGAAAGGCCGGCCGCCAAAGGCCGGCGCGCGGGCCTTGAGGGCCTCCCACAGTGGCGCGACCTGCGAGTAGGGCAAATGGATTTCAAACGCGCTTTCGCCAACGAAGCCTACCCGCATGACCCGCGCCGCCACGCCCAGCACCCTGCCCTCGCGGACTTCGGGAAACGGGAAAGCGGCCGCGGACAGGTCAATTTCGGTAAGTTCCTGCAAAAGCTCGCGCGCCCGCGGTCCCGCCACGTTGACCGCTGCCCAATGGCGCGTGAGGTCAATAACGGTGACGTCGAGCTCGGCCAGGGCGGCCAGCTGGTTCATTTCGCGCACGGTCGCGACGACGTGGCCGGTGCCGGCGGTGACGTAGTAGTGGTTGGCCCCAAGGCGCGCGGCGATGCCGTCGTCGACGATGATGCCACGCTGATCGAGCGCCATGACGACGCGGGTAACGCCGACCGGCGCCTTTGAGAGCCGCGAGGTGTAGACCAGATCGAGCAGCGCCGCGGCGTCCGACCCAAACACTTCAATTTTGCCGAGCGTCGAGACATCGATGAAGCCGACGCGCTCACGCACCGCTTTATGCTCTTCGAGGATAGCTACGCCAGCGCCCTCGCTGCGGTAGTACTTCGGGCGACGCCACACGCCGACTTCCGTCCACGTTGCCCCCAGCGCGTCGTGCGCGGCGGTGAGCGGCGTTTCGCAGTGCATGCGCCAGCGCGGCCCGCCCAGCACGCCCATCGGCACGGGGTGATAAAACGGCCGGGGCGTGGTGTGGCCAACGACGCCCACCGCTTGCCCGAGGTGGCTGGCCAGAAAGCGCGCGGCGTTGACGTTGGAATGCTTGCCCTGACTGGGCCCCATCCCGTTGGTGGTGTAGCGCTTCATCAACTCGACGCCATCGAAACCTTCGCGAATGCTGGTGCGCAGGTCCTCGATCTGCAGGTCTTCGTCGAAATCGACAAAGTTCTTCCGACGTGGATGCTCCACCAGCGGCAGCGGATGCGACTGCGGCGCCGCCTCCGGCGCCGGCCGCGCGAGACTTGCCTCACCGCCGTCAAGGAAGGCCAGCGCTTCGGCCGCGGCGGCCGCGCCGTCGGCCTGGCGGGCTGCCAGGCTGAAGCGACCATTCACGCGACCCGCGGCAAACACGCCCGCAGGTAATTTGGTCGGGCGTAGCTGCCCCAGCGTCTCGTCGAATTCAAACTTTGTGCCGGCCTGCGCCAGCAATTGCGCCGCCGGCGCCCAGCCGACGCTCATCAACAGCCCGTCGCAGTTGATCTGCTGTCCCGGCGCATCGCCCGCCGCGCCCGCCGCGTTCAGCGTCACGCCGCCAAGTTCGCCGTTTACCGCATGGGCTGCCGCCACCTGCGTGCGGGGCAGGATCCGGATGCCGGCCGCTTCGGCACGCGCCGCGGAGTCTCCCCGACTGGCGGGGTCGGCCAAATCGGCAATCGCCACAATGTTGATGCCCGCCGCTTTGAGCGCGAGCGCCGCCTCATAGGCTTCGGCGTTGCCGGCCAGCACCACCGCGTCGCGACAGGGCGCCACGCCAAAGCAGGCCACCAGGCGTCGCGCGGCCGAAGCCATCATCACGCCCGGCAGGTCGTTGTCGTGGAACACCGCCGGCTGTTCGATCGCCCCGGTGGCGATGATGACCGCGCGGGCGCAGACGATGCTCATGCGCTCGGCTTCAATTACGGGCACCGTGCCGTCGGCGTAATAGCCGGCCGCGTAGGCGCCGGTGATCAGCGTGACCCCGGCGGCGGCGCGCAACTCGGCCAGCGTGCGATCGCGCCACGCGGTCGGCTCGGGCGAGGTCTGGGCGAGATTGAGGCTGCCTCCGGCACGCGCGTGTTCATCGACCACCACCACCCGCTTGCCGGCCGCTGCCAACGCCTGCGCGGCGGCGAGCCCCGAGGGGCCGGTACCAATGACCAGCGCATCGCAGACCAGCCGGCGCGTGGTGCCGCGGGTGGTTGGAAAATCGGTGTTGATTCTGCCCAGTCCGCTCAGGCTGCGGATCAGGCGCTCCCAGAACGGAAAGCTTGCGGCCGGCCGGTAGAAGGCCTTGTAGTAGAAGCCGGTCGGCAGAAAGGCGGCGAGTTTCTCGATAAAGCGCGCCTTGTCACGCGCCAGTCCGCCGAAGGTATTGACCGCCTTGTAATGCTCGCCGGCCACCAGCGGCTCGACGTCGCCGCGAATATTGATG
>JAURHQ010000171.1 GCA_030833185.1 Gammaproteobacteria bacterium
CGCTACGCCTGGCTCAACCACACCATGGCGGTGGGTCAGGGCCGGTTGCGGCCGAACCGGGTGGAATATCAGGTGTTCGCGTTCGCCAACTAGCGGCAATGGCCCCGGCCCGAGGAAGCGCCCGATGATCGTCAAACCACCGACCGCCGAAGAGCTTGAACACATTGCCCTGCAGTTCGGGCTCGACCTCACACCCGAGGATGTCGCCTCGTTTCAGGGCCTGATGGCCGGCCCGCTGGCGTCCTACCAGCGCCTGCAGGAAATGGTTGAGCCGCGACTGCCGGTGAAATACCCGCGCACGCCCGGCTACCGGCCCGAGCGCAGCGAAGATCCGCTGAACGCCTGGACCCGCAAGACCAGCATCAAGGGCGCGGCTGGCGGCCCGCTGGCCGGCAAACGGGTGGCCATCAAGGACAACATCTGCGTCGCCGGCGTGCCGATGATGAACGGCACCTCGGTGCTCGAAGGCTATGTGCCGGACGTCGACGCCACGCTCGTCACCCGCATTCTGGATGCCGGCGGCGAAATCGCCGGCAAGGCAGACTGCGAAAGCCTGTGTTTTTCCGGTGGCAGCCACACCACCGACAACGGCCCGGTGTTGAATCCGCACGACCACAGCCGCACCACCGGCGGGTCTTCCGCCGGCAGCGCGGCGCTGGTCGCGGCGGGCGAAGTGGACATGGCCATTGGCGGCGACCAGGGCGGCTCCATTCGGATTCCCGCCGCTTGGTGCGGCATCTACGGCCTTAAGCCCACCCACGGTCTGGTGCCCTACACCGGCGCCTTCCCGATCGAAACCACGCTGGATCATCTCGGGCCCATGGCGCGCAGCACCGCCGATATCGCCCTGCTGCTGGAAGTCATCGCCGGCGAAGACGGCTTTGATCCGCGCCAGTACCGGGTCGACGCCCAGGCCTATACCAAAGCGCTGACCGGCGAGGTGAAGGGCCTGCGCATCGGCATCGTGCCGGAAGGCTTCGGCCTGCCCAACGCCGAAGCCGACGTTGATGCTCTGGTGATGCAGGCCGCCGCGCGCTTCGAGGCGCTGGGCGCGGTGGTGTCGACGGTGTCCGTCCCGATGCATCTCGACGGGGTGCACATCTGGAACGGCATCTCCATCGAAGGCGCGACCGAACTGATGCTCAAGGGCAACGGCTTCGGCACCAACTGGAAGGGCTACTACAACGTCGGCCTGATGGACGCCTTTGCCCGCGGCTGGCGCAGCCGGGCCAACGACTTGTCGGAAACCGCCAAGCTGGTGCTGCTGACGGGCGAGTACATGCACCGGCACTACCACGGACGGTTCTACGCCAAGGCGCAAAATCTCGCGCTGAAACTGAAGGCGGCCTACGACGCTGCCTTCGCGCAGGTCGACCTGCTGGTGATGCCGACCGTGCCGATGAAAGCCACCCCAATCCCGGCGCCGGACGCCAGCCGCGAGGAATACATTGCCCGCGCGCTCGAAATGGTGGTCAATACCAGTGGTTTCGACGTCACCGGCCATCCGGCGCTGAGTGTGCCCTGCGGGATGTCCGCGGGGCTGCCGGTGGGCATGATGCTGATCGCGAAATCGTTCGACGAATGCACCCTGTTGCGCGCGGCCCACGCGCTGGAACAGAGTTACGACTGGACCAAGGCCTGAGGAGAACCCGACCATGGCTTCATCTGCTCATACCCGCCCGCTTAGCGAGGTGGAAATCCGCGTCAAGGCGCTGGAATCCCTGCTGGTTGAAAAAGGCCTCATCGACCTCGCCGCGGTCGACGCCCTGATCGACAAATACGAACACAAGGTTGGCCCGCGCAACGGCGCGCGGGTGGTGGCCCGCGCCTGGGTGGACCCCGCCTACAAGGCGCGTTTGCTGAGCCACGGCACCGAAGCCATCGCCGAGCTGGGCTACACCGGCATGCAGGGCGAAGACATGGTGGTGGTGGAGAACACGCCCGAGGTGCACAACGTGCTGGTCTGCACGCTGTGCTCCTGCTACCCCTGGCCGACGCTGGGCCTGCCGCCGGTGTGGTACAAGTCCGCGCCCTATCGGTCGCGGGTCGTCATAGACCCGCGCGGCGTGTTGCAGGAGTTCGGTCTGCAGCTGCCCGAGTCGACTGAAGTGCGGGTGTGGGACAGCACCTCGGAAGTCCGCTACATGGTGCTGCCCGAGCGCCCGCCCGGGACCGAGCATCTGAGCGAAGACGAACTGGCGGCGCTGGTTACCCGCGACGCCATGATTGGCGTGACTAAAGTTTCAGCCTGAGGAGATCTGCCATGAACGGTGTTCACGATCTGGGCGGTAGCGACGGGCACGGGCCGATCAATCCCGAGCCGAACGAGCCGGTCTTCCACGCCGAGTGGGAAAAGCGGGTATTCGGCATGTTTCTGCCGGTCGCGGCCTGCGGGTATTTCAATCTGGACGAGTTCCGTCACGCCATCGAACGCATGGGCGCGCCGTCCTACCTCAATACCAGCTACTACGAGCACTGGCTGCACGCCTTCGAGACCTTGCTGGTCGAGAAAGGCGCACTCTCGGCGGCGGAACTGGCCGCGCGTCAACAACAGATTGCAGAGGAGGCTCGCTGATGGCTATTACCGCAGCACAGGCGCTGGCCGCGTCGGCCTCGGACGGCGGCAGCACGCGGCTTGAGGTCGATGTGGCGCCGCGCTTTGCGGCCGGTGACCGGATCCGCACGCGCAATATCAATCCCCGCGGCCACACGCGCCTGCCGCTGTACCTGCGCAACTGCGTGGGCGTGGTGGCGGCGGATTTGGGCGTGTTCGTGTTCCCCGACACCCATGCCCATGGCGGCGACCAAAAACCCCAGCACGTCTACAGCGTGCACTTCAGCGCGAAAGACGTGTGGGGCCGCGAAGGCGGCGAGCGCGACACGCTGGTCGTCGACATGTGGGACGACTACATGGATCCGGCCTGATGAGCGAGCCTAAAGCCTGCGTCGGTCAGCCCGACTTCTCGACGACCCCGGGCATTCCGAAAGACGAAGACGGCGTGGTGTTTGCCGCGCCCTGGGAGGCCAAGGCCTTCGCGCTGGTTATCCAGCTGCATCAGGAAGGGCGCTTTGCCTGGCAGGAATGGGTAGATGCCTTGAGCGGTGAGATTGCCGCCGACGCGACCCGCCATCCGCATACCCCGTACTACGAACTGTGGCTGGCGGCGGCCGAGAAACTGGTCAGCGGCAAGGGCTTGCTGGCGGCCGAGGCCTTGCAGTCGACGCGCGCCGCGCTTAGCGCGGGCCAAACTGGCGCCGACCACGACCACGACCACGACCACGACCACGACCACGACCACGACCACGACCACCATCACGGTCATCATCACGACCATCACCACCACTAGCCCGGGGTGACAGCCAATTTCTACGGGGTGCCGTTCAACTATCGCGACCGGCACCAGCGTCTGCTAATGACCTTCGCGTTTCTGTTCGCCGGCACGGAAGACGGCGCCGTCGGGCGGGTGCGCAAGCACGTCGGTTTGCAGGGCTGGCGCTTTGGCGAGCTTGTGGACGAGGTGCAACTCATCCCGCTGGCCCGCTGGGATGCCATTCGCCACCGCGATTGGGCGGAATATCTGGACCGCTTGCCGGACGCCGCCAAACTGGTCGAACCGGCGCAGCAGTTGGTCATCCACCTGCTGCCGCCGATTGAACTGCGCTAAACGCCGTAGCGCACCCGGGTCCCGTGCTCGAGGGCCATCATCATTTCCGCAGGGCTGAGCTCGGCCGGCAGGTAGCAGCCGGACACAAAGGCCTGCGCGAAGCTCGCGCCCTCCAGCCGGGTCTCGCGCAGATCGATGCCGCGTAAGTCAGACGAGCGGAAATAGCAGTCGCGCATATCGAGGCCACGGGCGTCGAGTTCGCGCAAATCCAGTCGGCTCAGATCGCAGCCGCGCAGGTCGCAGGTCTCACCGGCGGCCCGGCGTCGATTGAATTCGCCGATGTCGCCCATCCGCAGCAAGAGATACATGGCGTCGTCGGACATGATGGGTTTGGCCATGAGCAGACTCCCCGTTGTGGCTGGCTGATAGCCAGCATAGCGGCTCTGCCCGGCGTTTCCTCCAGCCGGGATCAAGGCCGCGAACGCGGGCGGGACTGACCGCTCAGGCCCGGCGCTGGCGCAACCGACGGCGCAGAAACCACAGCCCGCCGAGCACCATCAGCACCACGATCACAAGGTCGATTTCATGCCCGTAGTGCTGCACCTCGGTCCAGTGCTCGCGCAGCCGCATGCCCACCCACAGCAGAAAACCGTTCCACAAGGTGGCGCCCGCGACGGTCGCCACGCAAAACGGCAGCAGGGGCATGCGTCCGGTGCCGGCCGGGATGGAGATCAGGTGGCGCACCACCGGGATGAAGCGGGCGATGAAGATGGTCCACGCGCCTTGCCGCGCGTGGAAAAACTGCTCCGTGCGAGCCAGATCGTGCACGTTGAGGAACACGTATTTGCCCATCGCCAGCACGAAGGGCCGGCCGCCGTAATAGCCCATGGCGTAGGACAGCAGCGAGCCAATCAGCGAGCCCAGGCTGGTGGCAAAAATCGCGAGCCAGAGGTTCCATTTGCCATCCGCGACCTGAAAGCCCACGAAGGGCATCACCGCTTCTGAGGGCACCGGAAAGATCATGCTTTCGGCCGCCATCAGGGCGGCGGCGCCGAAATAGTGGGTGCGATCGAGAATCGCGATCGCCCATTCGCTGACAAGCTGGGTAAGCATGGAAAAACCTTATGGCGGCGCGGTGCCGTTTTGTGCGGCGAAATCCCGAATGAATTTGTCGAGCAAGCCTGATAACGCGTTGTGCAGGCGGAAGCTTTCGTTGAACTGCATCATGCCGCTCTCGCCGTCGCTCCAGACTATCTCCGACACATAGCCGCCGGCCTGGTTACCGAGCGGAATTTTCTGACGCAGGTTGAGCTTCATCCCGTAGTGGTAAAAGCCGTGCGGGTCCTTGTTTGCCACCAGCCGGGCTTCGAGCAGCGCGGCGCGGGGTTCGGTCACGGCCTGTGCCGGGGTGATGACGGCAATGTGGGCGGCCGCCAGTTTCTCCTGCACGAGGTGCTCGAGTTGCTCGCCGCGCACGCCAAAGCTGGTGAGATCAGGGGTGACGCCCTCCAGCACGCAGGCCAGATGCGTGATGCCGTTGAGGGTCATGTAGGAGAACTCGGGGGCGCCGGCGCGGGCCAGCGGGCTTAGCAGCAGACTTGCCAGCAGCAGCCAGCGCCTCACAACCATTCCCGGCGCCGCGTCGCCAGCCATTGCAGCACCGTGAACACCACGATCAGGCTGAAGCAGAGCAGCGCCCATTCGGCGATGGAAAATCCGAGGAAAGTCCAGTCGACCTTGGCGCAGTCGCCGGTGCCGCGCAGCACCCGCGTCAGCACCTCGAAAGGGGCGTACATATCGAGCATGAACGACAGTCCAGGCCCGCATTCCGGCACCTGGTCGGCCGGCAGGTGCTGCAGCCAGGTCTGTCGGGCCGCGACGCCAAGGCCGGCCAGCGCGGGCAGGGCAAGCAGCACCGCATAAACGCGCGGCGTGGTGCCGCGCGGCCCGTGCAACAGGGCAATCAGGGCCACGATGCCCACCGCAAAAAACGCGATGCGCTGGAAGATGCATAAAGGGCAGGGTTCCAGCCCCTGCTGGAACTGCAGGTAGTAGCCGAAACCCAGCAGGCTGGCGCAACCGAGAGCGAGCAGGGCATAGCCGGCGCGGCTGGCGGCGAAACGGGTGATGGAAAAGGCGATACGCATAGTGGGCCTATTCTAGCCGCGGGATTCGCCAGAAATACCGGCTGGCAGTTGGGTCGAGAGAAAATCGATCAGCCGTTGTTCCAGCCAGGCGTGCGCGCTGCCCCGGCGGCCTCGCGCCATGAAGCCCACGTGGCCGCCGCGCGCGGCGAGTTCAAGCCGCACCGAGGGCGCCAGATCGCTCGCCACGGGAATGGCGTCGGCCGGCAGGAACGGGTCGTCCGCGGCGTGGACCAGTAGCGTGGGCACCGCGATGTGCCGCAGAAATTGGCGACAGCTCGAGCGGGCGTAATAGTCCGCCGCGTCACGAAAGCCGTGCAGCGGCGCGGTCACCCGTTCGTCGTACGTATGGAAGTCACGCCACTGCTCAAGTTGCGTCAGGTCGATGGGATAAGCCATGCGGGCGGCCTTGGCGCGTACCTTGCGTTGCAGGCTGCCGACCAGATGGCGCTGATAGACCCGCGAAAACCCCCGGTTCAGGCGGTCGGCCGCGCGGCCCAGCTCAAACGGGACCGACACCGCGGCCGCTGCCACCACGCCGGCCTTGGTTCCGGTTTCGCCCAGATATTTCAGCAGCACGTTGCCGCCCATCGAGTAACCGACCGCCGCCAGCGGCCGCGTCGGGTGGCGGGCGTGCAGTTCGGCCAGCACGGTGATCAAGTCGCGGGTGTCCCCCGAGTGATAGTTGCGCGGCACGCGGTTGAACTCGCCGCTGCAGCCTCGAAAGTGCATCAGCACGCCGTACCAGCCCTGCGCGGTTATTGCCGTTAGCAGCGCGCGCACGTAGGGGGAGTCGAGGCTGCCCTCCAGCCCGTGCAGGATGAGCACACCGGGTTGCGCCGGGTCGCCGGCATGCACCAAATCGAGAAAGTCGCCGTCCGGCAGTTCCAGTCGTTCGCGGGTAATGGGCGGCAGCGGCGGGCGGCGGGCCAGCGCCGCCCAGAGCGTTTGGCTGTGGCCATCGGGCAACCACCAGCGCGGGCGGTAGTCCGCCGGGGCGCACACCACGCCGTGGGCGTGCGGCTCAGTCACCCGGGTCGGGGGGCAGCGTCAGCACCGGCCCATCGGGCGTGTTGGCGTGCAGCGCGCCGGCGGCGTTGATGTCGACCACCGCGGTAAACACGACGCCTTCGGCCACGGGCACCACGTTCAAGACTTCGCCGGCCGACTGTCCGCCGCCGGCGCCCGGTGCATACAGCCGCGCGCCCGGGCTGAGCGCAAACGGTGCCCGACCGCTGCGCAAGCGGGCCTTGACCGTGCCCCGATATTTAAGCCTCGCGATGACTTCCTGCCCCGGATAACAGCCCTTGTCGAAGCTCATCATGCCCAGCCGGTCCAGATTGAGCTGCTGGGGGATGAAGCGCTCGGCGGTGGTCGCATCGATGCGTGGCTGCGCCTGTTGGGCGTCCAGCGCCCACCAGTCGGCAGCGCTGAGGGACGGCAGCGCACCGGCGTCCAGCCAGGCCTGCAGCGCGTCGGTCTCCCCCAGCACGAGTGCGCGCGGTGGCGCGCCGGGCAGGCGGCAGCGATGCACGCCCCCGACGCTGGTCGTGGCGTAGGCGCCGGCCAGCGTCTGCTCATCGGCGCCCAGCCCGAGGACACCCGCCACGCCCCACGTTGTGCGCAGGTCCTCGACCGTCACTTTCGCGCGCAGCACGAACAGCCGCAGGCGCTTCACGAAGCGCTCGATGTCGTCGGCCGGC
>JAURHQ010000172.1 GCA_030833185.1 Gammaproteobacteria bacterium
GACGAAGGCGACTTTCGGCGTGTGCTGGCGCTTGGCGGCCTCGCTCACGTCTTTGATCAGCCCCATGCGCAGCGCGCCGTAGGCGCGGATGGTCTCGAACATGGCCAGCGCCTTGGCGTCGCCGTTAATCGCCTCCTGCAGTTCGGTGCCGGTATAGCCAATGGCGTCGGCGTTGACGAACACCGTGGGAATACCCGCGTTGATCATCGTCGCCTTCAGCGTGCCAACGCCGGGCACCTCCAGATCGTCCACCAGCTGCCCGGTGGGGAACATCGCGCCGCCGCCGTCACCGTCGCCTTCATCCGCCGGGTCGATGAATTCGATCTGCACTTCGGCCGCCGGGAAGGTCACGCCGTCCAGTTCGAAGTCGCCGGTTTCCTGCACTTCGCCGTTGGTCATCGGCACGTGGGCGATGATGGTCTTGCTGATGTTGACCTGCCAGATCCGCACCGTGCACACGCCGTTGGCCGGCACGCGGGCGGGGTCGATCAGCCCCTTGCTGATCGCGAACGCGCCGACGCCGGCGGTCAGGTTGCCGCAGTTGCCGCTCCAGTCCACAAACGCCTTGTCGATCGAGACCTGGCCGAAGAGGTAGTCCACGTCGTGATCCGCACGCGTGCTGCGCGAGAGGATGACGGTCTTGCTGGTGCTGGAAGTCGCGCCGCCCATGCCGTCGATTTGTTTGCCGTAAGGGTCGGGGCTGCCAATCACGCGGAGCAGGAAATTGTCGCGCGCCGCGCCAGGTTGCTGGCAGCGCTCGGGCAGTTCGTCCAGACGAAAAAACACGCCCTTGCTGGTGCCGCCGCGCATGTAGGTGGCCGGGACTTTGATTTGCGGAACATGAGCCATGACAGTCTCCTCAGGATGTGGCGCCGCTGCGCCGGCCTCAGTGGCCTTGAAAATGCGGGCTGCGTTTGGCCAGAAACGCCTGCACGCCCTCGCGGGCATCGGCGGTTTCGGCACAGCTTTGCAGCAGTTGTTTTTCGAGTTCGATGTGCTGGGCCAGATCGCGCGGTGCTGCGCCCCGGCACAGGTGTTTAATCGCCGCCATCGAGGCCGGCGCGGCCTGACGGAAATAATCCACCCAGCGTTCGGCGGCGGCCGCGAGCGCCTCGGGCGCGTGCAGTTCATCCACCGCCCCGGCGGCCAGACATTCCTCGGCCGTCACAATCTGATTGCCGAGCAGCCAGCGCTGGGCCCGCGCTGCACCCACGCGCCGGATCAGAAAATACGACGCGCCCAGATCGGGTGAGAGCCCGATGGCCGGATAGCCGGCGCGCAGCTTGAGCGTGGTGCTGGCCAGCACCAGATCGGCCATCAGTGCGAGCCCGATGCCCGCGCCGCCGATCGGGCCCTGCACCACCGACACCAGCGGACAGGGTGCGCTCGCCAGCGCGATGACCCCCTGATGCAGCGGCTCCAGCGTGCTCGCGATGTAGGGACCGAGCGCATCGGCATTGGCCGCCATGTGCTGAATGGCGCCGCCGGCGCAGAACAGCCGCCCTTCGGCGGCCAGCACGATCACGCGCGGCCGGGCCGCCACCACGGCTTCAAAGGCCGCCGGCCAGACTTTGCTTTGCGCGTAGCCAATGGTGTTGGCGTCGGCCGGCGCGACCAGCGCGAGGCGCGCGACGCCGTCGTCTACCCGCCATTCAAGGCCGGCCTCGCGCTGGCAGGGCAGGGACGCGCTCATGCGCGATTACGCAAAGCTGAGGGGGCGAGTGCCCGATGTTGCGGCATCGCCCCCGTGCCTCAGGCCGACTTGTTGGCGGCCAGGAAGTCCTGCGCGAAACGCTGCAGCACGCCGCCCGCTTCGTAGACCGAGACTTCTTCCGCGGTGTCGAGGCGACTGGTCATCGGCACTTCCAGACGCTCGCCGTTCTGGCGGTGGATGACCAGCGTGAGATCGGCGCGCGGCGTGCGCTCGCCCATCACGTCGTAGGTCTCGGTGCCATCCAGCGCCAGCGTCTTGCGGTTAACGCCCGGCTTGAACTCGAGCGGCAACACGCCCATGCCAATGAGGTTGGTGCGATGGATGCGCTCGAAGCCTTCGGCCGCGATCACTTCCACCCCGGCGAGGCGCACGCCTTTCGCCGCCCAGTCGCGCGAGCTGCCCTGACCGTAGTCGGCGCCCGCCACGATGATCAGCGGCTGCTTGCGGTTCATGTAGGTCTCGATCGCTTCCCACATGCGCATCACCGTACCGTCCGGCTCCACGCGGGCCAGCGAGCCTTTCTTCACCTTGCCGTCGACCAGCGCCATTTCGTTCACCAGCTGCGGGTTGGCAAAAGTGGCGCGCTGCGCGGTGAGGTGGTCGCCCCGGTGCGTGGCGTAGGAATTGAAGTCTTCTTCCGGTAGGCCCATCTTCGCCAGGTATTCACCCGCCGCGCTGTCCAGCAGGATGGCGTTGGACGGCGACAGATGGTCGGTGGTGATGTTGTCGGGCAGCAGCGCGAGCGGCCGCATGCCGCGCAGCGTGCGCGCCCCGGCCAGGGCACCTTCCCAGTAGGGCGGGCGCCGGATGTAGGTCGACATCGCGCGCCAGTCATACAGCGGGCTGACCTTGGTCGCCGGGCCACCCTTGTCTTCAAACATCGGGATGTAGACCTTGCGGAACTGCTCGGGCTTCACGCTGGTGCTGACGATGGCGTCGATCTCGGCGTCTGAGGGCCAGAGATCTTTCAGCATGATCGGCTTGCCGCTGGCATCGTTGCCGAACGAATCCTTCTCAATATCAAAGCGCACCGTGCCGGCCAGCGCGTAGGCCACCACCAGCGGCGGCGAGGCGAGGAACGCCTGCTTGGCATAGGGGTGGATGCGGCCGTCGAAGTTGCGGTTACCCGACAGCACCGCGGTCGCGTAGAGATCGCGGTCGATAATTTCCTGCTGAATCACCGGGTCGAGCGCACCGGACATGCCGTTACAGGTGGTGCAGGCAAACGCCACGATGCCGAAGCCGAGTTGCTCAAGCTCGCTCTTGAGCCCGGCTTCTTCCAGATACAGCGCGACGGTTTTCGAGCCCGGCGCGAGCGAGCTTTTCACCCACGGCTTGCGGGTCAGGCCGAGGCGATTGGCGTTGCGTGCCAGCAGGCCGGCGGCGATGACGTTGCGCGGGTTAGAGGTATTGGTGCAGCTCGTGATGGCCGCGATGACGACCGCGCCGTCCGGCATCTGGCCGGGCGTTTCGGTCCACGGACCGGCGATGCCCTTGCTGGCCAAATCGCTGGTCGCCACCCGCGCGTGCGGGTTGCTGGGGCCTGCCATGTTGCGCACCACGCTGGCCAGGTCAAAGCTGAGTTCACGCTCGTACACCACGCCCTGCAGGCTGTCGGCCCACAGGCCGGCGGTCTTCGCGTAGGTCTCGACCAGCTTCACGTTGTCTTCGCTGCGGCCGGTCAGCCGGAGGTAGTCCAGCGTCTGCTGGTCGATGGCAAACATCGCCGCCGTCGCGCCGTATTCCGGCGCCATGTTGGAAATGGTGGCGCGGTCCCCCAGCGTGAGCGACGAGGCGCCCGCGCCGTGAAACTCAAGATAGGCGCCGACCACTTTGGACTTGCGCAGGAACTCGGTCAGCGCCAGTACCAGATCGGTGGCGGTAATGCCGGGCGCCAGTTTGCCGCTCAGCTTCACGCCCACGATTTCCGGCAGCCGCATCCAGGACGCGCGACCCAGCATGACGTTCTCGGCTTCGAGACCGCCCACGCCAATCGCAATCACGCCCAGCGCGTCGACATGCGGGGTGTGGCTGTCGGTGCCGACGCAGGTGTCCGGAAAGGCCACGCCGTCGATGGCATGCACCACCGGCGACATTTTCTCGAGGTTGATCTGATGCATGATCCCGTTGCCCGCCGGGATCACCACCATGTTGTCGAAGGCGAGCTTCGTCCAGTTGATGAAGTGGAAGCGATCTTCATTCCGACGGTCTTCAATCGCGCGGTTTTTTTCGAACGCATCCGGATCGAAACCACCGCACTCCACCGCCAACGAGTGGTCGACGATCAGCTGCACCGGCACCACCGGATTCACCTTCGCCGGGTCCCCGCCCTGATCGGCAATCGCATCACGCAGACCGGCCAGATCGACCAGCGCGGTCTGTCCCAGAATGTCGTGACACACCACGCGCGCCGGAAACCACGGAAAGTCGCGCTCGCGCTTGACCTCGATGATTTGCTGCAGGCATTCGGTGACGATGGCCGGATCCGCGCGACGCACGATGTTCTCGGCGTGGACCCGCGCGGTGTACGGGAGTCGATCCCAGGCGTTCGGTGCGATGGCGTTGACGGCGGCACGGGCGTCGAAATAGTCGAGCGTCGTGCCGGGCAGCGGCTTGCGATAGTCGGCGTTCATGATGCTTCCACGTTCCTCTTACTTACGGCGCTTGATCGGCACGAACTTCTGGTCTTCCGGGCCGGTGTAGTTGGCGCTGGGGCGGATGATCTTGCCGTCGATGCGCTGCTCAATCACATGCGCCGACCAACCGGCGGTACGCGCAATCACAAACAGCGGCGTGAACATCGCGGTCGGCACGCCCATCATGTGATAGCTCACCGCGCTGAACCAATCGAGGTTGGGGAACATCTTCTTGATTTCCCACATCACCGTCTCGAGGCGCTCGGCGATGTCGTACATCTTCATGTTCTTTTCTTCCGCGGAAAGCTGGCGCGCCACTTCCTTGATCACCTTGTTGCGCGGATCGCCCACCGTGTACACCGGGTGACCAAAACCTATGACCACTTCCTTGCGTTCGACGCGGGCGCGGATGTCGGCCTCGGCTTCGTTCGGATTGTCGTAGCGCTTCTGGATTTCAAACGCGACTTCGTTGGCGCCGCCGTGCTTCGGCCCGCGCAGCGCGCCGATGCCGCCGCAAATAGCGGAGAACATGTCGGAGCCCGTGCCGGCGACCACGCGGGAGGTAAACGTGGAGGCGTTGAACTCGTGCTCGGCGTACAGAATCAGCGAGGTGTGCATGGCGCGCACCCAGGAATCGCGCGGCTTCTCACCGTGCAGCATGTGCAGGAAATGGCCGCCGATCGAGTCGTCGTCGGTTTCCGTCTCAATGCACTTGCCGTTGTGGCTGAAGTGATACCAGTACAGGAGCATCGAGCCGAGCGAGGCCATGAGCTTGTCGGCGATGTCGCGCGCGCCGGGATGGTTGTGGTCGTCCTTCTCGGGCGACAGACAGCCCAGCACCGACACCCCCGTACGCATCACGTCCATCGGGTGCGCGTAGGGCGGCAGTTCTTCCAGCGCAGATTTCAGCGCCGCCGGCAGGCCGCGTAGCGCTTTCAGCTTGGCCTTGTAGGCGGTGAGTTCGGCCACGGTCGGCAGCTTGCCGTGCACCAGCAGGTGGGCGATTTCTTCAAACTCGCAGGTGTTCGCGATGTCGAGGATGTCGTAGCCGCGATAGTGCAGATCGTTACCGCTGCGACCCACGGTGCACAGCGCGGTGTTACCCGCGACGGTGCCGGAAAGGGCGACGGACTTCTTGGGTTTCGGCAGGTTTGGGGTGGTCTCGGACATGGTCTTTCTCCTGTTGAAATCGATAGCGGGGCCTGGCCCCTATTTGCCCTTCTTGAACAGCTGGTCGAGCTTGTCTTCGTAGGCGTGGTAGCCCAGGAAGTCGTAGAGCTCGCTGCGCGGCTGCATGAGGTCCAGCACGTTCTTCTGCGTGCCGTCTTTCCGAATGGCTTCCATCACGTTCAGCGCCGCGCGCTGCATGGCGCGGGTGGGCGAGAGCGGATACAGCACCATCGCAATGCCCTGCGCGCCCAGTTCATCCACCATGAAATAAGGCGTGGTGCCGAACTCGGTGAGGTTCGCCAGCACTGGCGCCTTCACCGCATCACACACCTGCTTGTACATACCGATATCGGTCATGGCTTCGGCGAAGATGGCATCCGCGCCGGCTTCGATGAAGGCGCAGGCGCGGTCGATCACGCCCTGCAGACCTTCGACCTGCAGCGCGTCGGTGCGCGCCATCAGCACGAAGTCGGCGTCGGTCTTGGCGTCTACCGCCGCCTTCACGCGGTCGACCATTTCGTCGGTCGACACCACTTCTTTATTCGGCCGATGGCCGCAGCGCTTCTGCGAGACCTGATCTTCGATGTGCATGCCGGCGACGCCGGCTGCCGTCATCTGCTTGACCGTACGCGCGATATTGAACGCGCCGCCCCAGCCGGTGTCGGCATCGACCAGCAGCGGGGTGTCGACCTGGCTGGTGATGCGACGGGCATCGATCAGCACGTCTTCCAGCGAGGTCATGCCGAGGTCCGGCAGGCCGTAGGAATAGTTGGCCACGCCCGCGCCGGACAGATAAATGGCGCGAAAGCCGGTGCGTTTGGCCATCATCGCCGCGTAGGCGTTCACAGTGCCGATGATCTGCAGCGGTTGCTCCTCGCGAATGGCGAGGCGCAAACGGCCGCCGGCGGTCAGGGTCTGGGTCATGCGTGCTCCTTCTGGTGTTTCTCGATGTTCTGGCGGGCGGAACTTAAGTGCCGGCGCATCAGCATTTCGGCCAAATCGCCGTCGCGGGCTTCAATGGCTTCCACAATGCGCTGGTGTTCGGCAAAGGCCTTTTGCGGCCGGTTGGCATACGCGCTGACCTGATAGCGGTACATGCGGATGCGGTGATAGAGCTCGCCGATCAGCATTTCGGCCAGCGCCGCATTGTGGCTGCCCTGAATAATGCGGTAGTGAAAGTCCAGATCGCCTTCCTGCTGGAAGTAGGCGGTGTCGGCCTTCAGGGCTTCGTCCTGTTCGTGTGCGGCCAGCAGGGCTTTCAGACCGGCGACTTCGGTGTCCGTCATGTGCAGCGCGGCCAGGCGGGCGGCCATGCCTTCCAGCGCTTCGCGGACGTAATAGATTTCGATGAGGGCCGCGTAGCCGAGCGACGCGATGCGGATGCCGACGTGCGGCGTCCGTTCGACCAGATGTCGTGACTCGAGCCGGCGCAGCGCTTCGCGCAGCGGGCCGCGGCTGGTGCCAAAGCGCACTGCGAGTTCGGTTTCACCCACCCGCGAGCCGGGCGGGATTTCACCGCGCACGATGGCATCCTGCAGCGACTCGAACACCCGGTCGGCGGCGGTGCGCAGGGTTTTGATGTCGTCAAATTCGGGATTGAACATGGCTTATTGTGCACAACCTGGGCGATGCGCCGGGGTGAATGGGCTGCATTGTGTTCAGCTTTGACCGAGTTGTCGACAATCTTTGCGCTGCCCGCTGCCCGCTGCCCGCTGCCCGCTGCCCGCTGCGCGGGCGGGGACCGTAGGCAATGCCTCCATAGTGGTCCCTTTCGCCGCACGTCGTGGACGTCTGGTCCAGTACGCTCGACGGGCACTCAATCTTCACGACCAAAAAATTGCTCCGAGAATGCATTGAATGGCTGAGCGCAGATGCCGCGCCGGGTGCGCGCCGGGCT
>JAURHQ010000173.1 GCA_030833185.1 Gammaproteobacteria bacterium
GCTTCTTCGCCGGCAGGGAGCGGATGGCGTTGGCGCGCGCCTGGTGGGCGGCGTTGAGGGCCGCGGCCCGGTCCTTGGCCTCGGTGGTCGAATAGCTGATCGGCGGTTCCTCGAAAGGCTCGACCTGCTGGGCGACGAGGTTCGGGACGGCGAGGAGGGCGAGGCCGAGGATCAGGAGGCGAGGGCGGAAGAAAGGCACGCCGTCATGATGGCGAAACCTTCCCCCGACACAAGACCCGGCTCAGCGGCGGATGCCGAGGCGCATCTTACGGCGGGCCTCCGCTTCGATCTGGCGGATGCGTTCGCGGGAGACGCCGTGGCGCTGGCCGATGGCGTCGAGCGTCAGTTCCTCGCCGTCGAGGCCGGCGCGCGCGCGGATCACCTCGAGTTCGCGGGGCGTGAGCTGGGCCATCACCTCGGCCAGCGCGGCCTGGCGGTCGGCCAGCACCGAGGCCTCGGCCAGCCGCGATTTGGCCGGGGAATCGGTGGTGGCGTGGATTGCCTGCAGCGGCGCTACCACCGCAATGCCGGCACGCTGCAGGCCGGCATAGAGGTGTACCCGCACGGCCGAATCGGTGGGATCGTCCTGACCGGGATCGGTCAGCCAGTAGCGCAGGTCGAAACTGAAATGCGCCTGCCCGATTTCTTTCAGCACGCAGCTGGGCGGACGGTCACGGGCGACGTTGGGGATGGTGTTTCTGGCGACCAGTTCTTCGGTCAAAGCGATAAAACGGCTGGGCGCGACCTCGCGCGAGACTTTCAGATTGAGCGTGCGGCGCACGCGTACGGCTTCCAGATCCGGATTGCCCTGCACCGTGAAACTGCTGCGCATCAGCAGGCTGTTGGGCAGCACCACCCGTTCGCCGTCGCGGGTGCGGATGGTGGTCACCCGCCAGCGGATCTGCTCGACGCGGCCGGCGGTGTCACCCACCCGCACCCAGTCGCCAAGCTGCATGGCGTCGCCCATTTCGAGCATCAGCCCGCCGAGCAGATTGCCCAGCGTGTCCTGCATGGCGAACGCCACACAGGCGGTCAAGACGGCCGAGGTGGTGACCAGACTGGACGGATCGAGGCCTGCATCGCGGAGCTGCGATAGGCTCCAGATGACGTAGCCGATGACGACCACGATGTCTTCCACAATCCGCGCCGCCCGCATGCCTAGCCGCGGCAGCACCTCGCGGAACAGGGCGAGCCCGGTGAGTCGGATGCAGGCGAAGCCGGCCAGCAGCGGGGCGAGCGCGCTGAGCACCCGCGCGACGCTGGGCACTTCGGCCCGCGCCAGCAGCGTGCCCAGCAGGAACAGCAGCAAGCTGCTGCCGAGCAGCATGAAGCTCGAGCGCAACACCGCCGCGTGCTGGCGCCAACGCGCTAGCAGGGGCAGGACACACAGCAGGCCCAGCGCCCAGCTCGCCAGCGACCAGTAGAACGGCGTCATCGCGGCCTGCCCGGACGCCGCCCGCCCGCGCCTACAGCAGTTCCTTCGCCAGCAGTCGCAGAGCCTCTGGCGAATTCACCGTGAACACGATGGTGCCGATCTCGCCCCGCGCCGCCGCCGCACGCCAGGGCGCCAGATGCTCGCGGATGCGCTCGGCCGGCCCGACCAGCGAGCACTCGTCGACCAGCTTGTCCGGCACCTTGGCCACGGCCGCATCTTTCTGACCGCTGAGGTAGAGATCCTGAATCTCTTTGGCCACCCCTTCGTAGCCCAGCCGGCAGGCGTAGTCGTTGTAGAAGTTCTTGCCGCGGGCGCCCATGCCGCCGATGTAGAGCGCGAGGAATTCCTTGATGTGCTTGCGGCAGGCGTCCAGATCATCGCCCAGCGCCACCCGCACAAACGGCGCGACATCAAACTGCGAGAGGTTCTTGCCGCCGCCGGCCTTCGCGAAGCCGGCTTCCAGCGGTTCGCGCAGCAGATCGAAGCGGTCGGGGTTCATCCACACCGGAAACACGCCGTCGCCAATTTCCCCGGCCACGGTCAGCCCGTTAGTCGAGATGGCAGCGGTGTAGATCGGCAGCTTCGCGTTGCCGTGGAGAATGCTTTTCAGCGGCTTGCCGAGGCCGGACGAGCCTTCGCCGCGATAGGGGATCTGGTAGTGCTCGCCCTGATGGGTGACGGGGGCTTCGCGGGCCAGAATCTGGCGCACGATCGAGACGTATTCCTTCAGCCGGGTCAGCGGCTTGCCGTAGCGTTCGCCGTGCCAGCCTTCCACCACCTGCGGGCCGGATGGCCCTAGCCCCAGCACAAAACGACCGCCGGACAGATGGTCCAGCGTCATCGCGGTCATGGCGGTGCAGGCCGGCGTGCGGGCCGCCAACTGCATGATGGCGGTGCCGGCCTTGATGCGCTTGGTGTTGGCCAGCACCCAGGTCGCCGGGGTCACCGCATCCGAGCCATAGGCCTCTGCTGTCCACACCGAGTCGTAGCCCAATTCGTCCGCCTCGCGCACCAGGTCGAGCGGCATGTTGTAGTGAGAACCGGAATAACCAAGCATGAGACCGAGACGCATGGGGGCAGCACCTGTAGAGAGTGGAGCCCGTAGTGTCACCGATCAGGGCGGAGTCTGCCCAGCCGGCGGACGGGTCACGACCGGGGCCAGCGGCGACTGACAGTGCCCGCAGGACAGCGGCACCTCGGGCGCCGACCAGGCGCTGACGCCGCAGTCCGGGCAGCGCTGACGCAGCCTGACTGGCCGCGCGCGCGCCGCCGGCTGGCGCACTGCCAGCGCCATGCGCTCGGCCGTTGCCTCGTCGAAAGGCGGCGTGCCCGGCACCGCCGCGAGCCCCGAGGCGGCGAGCGCTTCGCGGCGTGCGCGCATCTGCGCCGGCGCCATCGCCACATGGCGGTCCAGCCAGGGCAGCGTGGCTGCTGCGGGCGGCAGGCCCGCGCAGGCGGCAAGGAAAGCCCCGTCCGGCAGGATGTAGTCCGACATCTGATGGCCGGTGCGCTTGCCGCCGGGCTGGCCGGTAGCCGAAGGCATCAGGCCGATGGCTTCCATTTTTGCCGCCCACTGCTTGTTGTGGGCCACCGAGCGTGCGGGCTGGCCGTGATGGTGCTGCCAGTGATGCACCATTTCGTGGACCAGCGTCGAGAACACTTCTTCCCGTGACTGCAGCGCGAAGTAACCGGGATTGAGGCCCAGCTCATCCACCTGCTCGCCGGCCAGATTCACAAAGCGCCGGCGATGCAGATAGCCATAGGCCCGGGGGCTGGAGCGCAGGGTAATGAGGCAGGGCGGCAAGCTGCCGGCGAACAGCTGCTGATTGAAATAATCGAACGCCGCCTGCAGCGCGGCGTAGGTGTCGGCGGTCGGATTCATGCGGGACTCCTGAATGCGATAAGCCCCGCGAAAAGCGGACCGGGGCATGGCAGTGGCCTCCCTGCCCGCCCTGCCCCGGCCCGCACCCCGCGGGACCCCGCCGTGTGGTGTTGCGGGGCGAGGCAGTATGGCGGCGGCGCAGGCTCACCGGCTGCGCCTGCGGACTTCAGTCGGTGGCGTACTGCGCGTTGGCAGCGGCCAGCAGCTCGCGCGCTTCGGCCCGCAGCGCGGGCGGCGCCAGCACTTCGCAATCGGGTCCGTGCTTCAGGATGTCCATCAACAGCTCGCGCGTATCGCTGTAGGGAAACTCAAGCTCGTAGCGGCCGTCGTCCAGCCAGCGCGACAACTGCGCCGGATGCCATTCCTCATCCGCCACCCAGCGCGCCCGATGGGCGGAGAAACGCAGCACGGCGCGGTGCGGGGCCGGCCCGGAGAAAATGCCGTAACCGCCGCCGAGGTGGGCGTCGAGCAGCGCGTCGTCCAGTTCGTGGGCGGCGTCCGCGAGCAGGCTGGTCTGGCGGATGCGGTCGACCGCGAAGACCCGGATTTCCGCCTTGCCGTGGTCCCAGGTATCGAGATACCAGTTGTCGCGGTAGCGCACCAGGCGCTGCGGCGAGACGACCCGCTCGGTCATTTCACCCCGCGTGCGGCCGTCGTAGTGCAGGCGCAACTGCCGCCGCAAGCCCAGCGCCAGGCCGACCGGCCCGAAGATCGCCGGCGGTGGCGCGCGCCGCGCGACGCCCAGAATGCGCATCCGCTTGGCGAGTTGGTCAGCGCCGCCCTGGCGCTTGCCCAACAGCTGCTTCAGCTTCTTGCGCAGCAGTTCAAGCTCGCCGTCCAGCAGCCCGGGCTGCAGCCGCGTCATGACTTCCTCGCAGGCCAGCAGGGCAAAGATTTCCTCTGCCGTAAAGCCCAGCGGCGGCAACTCCGGCAGGTTGCCGTCGGCGTCGCGGATATAGCGATAACCCGGCGGCTCGCGCGTATTCTGGATGACGACGCCCAGATCCTCGCGCATGTATTTCAGCAGGCGCTTCAGCGTGGACCAGGAGACATCAAGCTCTTCCTGCAGGCTCTGACGTGTGACCGCCGTGCGCGCGCGACTCAGCCGACGATGAATTTTCTGGACGTACTCCGAGCGTTCCATGCTGCCTCCGTTGCCAGGCGCCGCGCCGGTCTGCGCCGGCGGCAGCGCGGGTTGTTCTACTGCTCCAGATTCGATGTATCCCCAATTCAGTGATGGCTGGCCAAGGCTTAGAACGCGACGTTGTCGCGCCCTTTCAGCTTCAGCATCTCGCGTGCCTCGGCGGGCGTCGCCACTTCCAGCGACAGCGCCTCGATCACGGTGCGAATGCGGCGCACCTGCGCGGCATTGGTTTCGGCGAGCTTGCCGGGGCCATCCCACAGCGAGTCTTCGAGACCCACGCGCACCATGCCGCCCATCGCCGCCGACATCGTGGCGGTCGGGATCTGGCTGCGTCCAGCGCCCAGCACCGACCACAGGTAGTCATTGCCGAACAGCCGGTCGGCGGTGCGGCGCATGTGGACGACGTCCTCAAAGTGCGCGCCAATCGCCCCGCGCAGCCCGAACACCGACTGGATCAGCAGCGGCGGCTTCACCAGCCCGCGGTCAAGGAAATGCGCGGCGGTGTAGAGATGGCCAATGTCATAGCACTCGATCTCGAAGCGGGTCTGGTTGTCGCTGCAGGACTCGAGGATGTAGGCGATGTCGCGAAAGGTGTTCTTGAACACCCGGTCTTCACTGCCCGCCAGATAGGGCTTTTCCCAGTCGTGTTTGAATTCCTTGAAGCGCCCAATCATTTCGTAGAGCCCGAAGTTCATCGAGCCCATGTTGAGCGAAGCCACTTCGGGCTTCAGCTGCAGCGCGGGCTGCAGGCGTTCTTCGACCAGCATGGTCGGCGCGCCGCCGGTGGTGAGGTTGATCACGACATCGGAGGCCGCCTTGATCTGCGGACAGAATTCGCGGAACAGCGCCGGATCCTGCGTCGGACGTCCGTCATCGGGGTGACGCGCATGCAGGTGGACGATGGCCGCACCGGCTTCGGCCGCCCCGATCGCGGCGGCCGTGATCTCGGCCGCCGTAATCGGCAGGTGCGGCGACATGCTGGGCGTGTGAATGCTGCCGGTGACGGCGCAGGTGATGATGACTTTACGCGGCATGGCGCGGGTTCCTTATTTCGGGGCCATGAGGGCCGCGAGCGCGGCCTGTTGGGCGGCGTCCACGCTTTGGGTGGTCGCGCGGGCTTTGACCTTGTCGAGAATCGCGGCAACAGCCGGCACCTCGGCCAGGATGTCCCACTGATAGACCTTGTTCAGCACCATGCCGGCATAGCCAAAGGTGTAGTAGGCATAGATGTCGAGCAGCGAAAAGCTGGCCCCGCCCAGCCACGGGCCGCTGCCGGCCAGCTGCTTCAGCGCCGCCAGCCCTTTCTCCACCGCCGGCTTCACTTCTTCAAGTGCGGCCTGATTGATCGGCGCGCCAAACAGCGCGTGCCCGAAATGCCGCCGGGCGGGCAGTTCGATGTAGATCGCCATCACCCGCATCAACTCGCGCGCCTTGGCCTGCGCGAACGGCGCGGTCGGAAAGTGGCCCGGATGCAGCGCTTCGATATAGTCGAGGATCACATCGGTTTCGCTGATAAACCCTTCCGCCACTTCGAGGCAGGGGATCTTGCCCATGGGGCTGCGCGCGCGAAACTCGTCTTTCTGGCTGGGCCGGGCGGTGACTTCTTCAAACGCCACGCCTTTCTCCAGCAGGGCGAGCTTCACCATGTTGAAGTAATTGCTGACCGGAAAACCGTAGAGCTTGAGCATGTGAGTCCTCGTTAAGGGTTGATATTGGGCGGGGAGCCGGCGGCACGGCGCGCCTGCCAGCGTTCAACAGCGGCCATCAGGGCCGGCAATACGATCAGCGCGCTGGCCAGCGCGTAGGTCAGCGACAGCGAAATCAGCACGCCCATGCCGGCCATGCCCGGATGCTTGGACACCGCCAGCGTGCCAAACGAGGCCACTGCCGTCATCCCGCTGAACAGCACCGCGCGCGGCGTGCTGCTGGCGAGCAAGGGGTCGAGTCCGTCGATGTGTTTGCGCCTGACCACCAGATAGGCGCCGTAGGCGTTGTTCAGCCCGATCAGCAGGGGCAGCGCAATGATGTTGGCGAAATTAAGCGGGAATTGGATCAGCACCGAAGTCGCCAGCGTCAGCAGCATGGCCAGCACCAGCGGTGCCGCCACCAGCAATGCATCGACCCAGCCGTGCAACACCAGCGCGTGCAGCAGGATGGTCAGAATCAACGCGCCCAGCGAGGCCTTGAGGCAGGCGTCAACCACCACGTCGCTGCCGATGACCAACTCGACCGGCGCGCCGGTGGCGCCCGGATCGGCGCCCTGCACTTCCTGCACAAAGCGGCGCATGGCGGCGTTGTCGTTCAGGTCGCGAACGAACTTGGGAGCGCCGGGTTTCACCATCCGGGTGGACTGGGGAGCCACCTTCGGGGTCTCCACGGGAGCCGCGCTGCGGGCTTCCGCCATCTCGACGGCGTCCTCGGCGGCAACGGCGGCGTGAGCACCGGCAACGACGGCGCCGCCGGGCTCCGCCAGAACACCTACCAGTTCCCGTAGCTCAGGCCCGGGCTGCGGCGGCCGCCCGCGCGGCGCCCCAAGCCGCCTCGCACTCGGCGCGCCGCCGCGGGCTGGCGGCCTTCGCGGCTCCGGGCGTGCTCGCGCGCCTGGCCGACGGTTACGCCGCCGGTCGTCGCCTGACCAAGGACGTCGCCGTCGCCGTCGCGTTCGCGCTGATCGTCGCGTGCTTCGCGGGCCCGCGCTGGGGCGTGGAGGCCGCCGTGCAGAAAGGCGCGGCCGAGGACGTGGTCTTCGCCCTCGACGTCTCGAAGTCGATGCTGGTGGGCGACATGAGCCCGACGCGGCTGGCGCGCGCCAAGGCCGCCGTCGCGAACTTCGTCCGCCGCAAAGGCACGGGC
>JAURHQ010000174.1 GCA_030833185.1 Gammaproteobacteria bacterium
TGTCGATGCATCAGGGCTTTATGCCGGAAATTGAACTGACCAGCGCCACCACCGCCAAGGCCATCTGGGCGATGTTCGACTACGTCCGCCTGCCGACCTGCCACTTCAAGGGCTGGGGCCACTACCACGAGGACTACGTCAAAGTTAACGGCGCGTGGAAGCTGAAGAAGATTCATCTCACCCGCTTGCACACCGAGGAGATCTGGGTCTAGCGGGTCGCTCGCGGTGCCGCGCCAGAACGGCACGGCACCGCGGTCGCCTTATTTCACCTCGACCTTTTTGATCTCGATGGTGTCCTGCGGCACATCGCCGAACGGCCCCATGGTGGTCGTCGGCACGCCGACGATGCTGTCCACCACGTCCATGCCCTTGGTCACTTTGCCGAACACCGCATAGCCCCAACCCGGACCTTCCGGCGCGGTGAAATCGAGCATCTGGTTGTCGACGACGTTGATGAAGAACTGCGCGGTCGCGCTATGCGGGTCGCCGGTGCGCGCCATGGCGATAGTGCCGCGGGCGTTCTTCAAGCCGTTGCTCGCTTCGTTCTGAATGGGCTCGCGCGTCGGACGCTGCTCCATCGCCGGGCTGAAGCCACCGCCCTGCGCCATGAAACCCGGGATCACACGGTGAAAAATGGTGCCGTTGTAAAACCCGGCTTTGGCATAGCTCACAAAGTTCTCGACCGTCTTCGGCGCCTTCGCCGCATCCAGTTCAAGTTCGATCGTGCCCTTGGTCGTTTCCATCACCACCTGCACCGCCTGCGCGGCGAGCGGCATGGCGCCCCAGCTGGCAAACAGCAGACTGGCCGCTGCGATCTGTTTTTTCATCCTGTGGTCTCCCTGCTTGATTGCGGATTGAAGGTGGCGCGGACAATAACCCATTCGCAAGACCGCCCGCAGGGTCGACCGGTTCCCGCTCAGGTGCCGCGCGGCTTGGCACGATGGGTGGCGGTCGCGGTCCAGGGGTCGTCCGGCCACGGATGCCGCGGGTAGCGGCCCTTCATTTCCTTTTTGACTTCCGGGTAGGTGCGGGCCCAAAAGCCGCGCAGATCCTGCGTGACCTGCAGCGGCGTTTGCCGCGGCGACAGGAGATGCAGCACCACCGGCACCCGGCCTTTGGCGATCCGCGGCGTGTCCGCCAGACCAAACATCTCCTGCAGTTTCACCGCCAGCACCGGGGCCTCACCCAGCGTGTAGGCGAGGCGGCGGCGCTGGCCGCTGGGGACTTCAAGCTCGACCGGCGCGAGTTCGTCGACCTGCCGCCGCTGGCCATAGTCGAGGCGATTCTTGAGCGCGTCCGTCAAGGCCGATGCCTGCAGTTCTGAACTCCGCGCCATGCCCGTTAGAAGCGGCAAGAGCCACTCCTCGGCGCTCGCCGTGAGCTGTTCGTCATCCATCGCCGGCAAGCCCAGCTCCGGGCACCAGCCGCGCAGGCCCTGCACCCGCGCCTGCCATTCGCGCAGCGCGGGCGTCCATGGCAAAGCCTCAAGGCCAAGCGTCATCAAACCTTCAAACAGCAGCCGCGCGGTAGCGGCGTCGCGCGGCGTCGCGCGGGCCTGCTGCTGCAGCACGATGCCGGCAAAACGATGCGTCTCGCTGGCTTCCACCGCCCGCGCCTCGCGGTTGAAGCGCAGTTGCACGCTGCGCTGCCACTGGTCGGGGAAAGCGGCTTCAAGATAGCGCCGCGACACCGGCGCGGCGCGCTGGATCAGGCTGTCCTTGTCCTCCTGCCGGAGCTCGGCCACCACCAGCCAGGGCTCGCCGCGCAGACTCGACTCCGGGTGCAGGCGCGCGCCGCGGCCGTTGCTGAGTTGATAGCGCAGCAGGTCGCTGCTGTCCTGTAGCGCGATGCGGTCCGGATAGGCCAGCGCCAGTACCTCTCCCGCATCGTGCGCGTCGGGCGCGGTGTCATCCGCCAAATCGAGGCGGCGGCGCCACTGGCGGGCGGCCTGCTCAATCGCCGCCAAAGCGCCGCGGTCGGCGTCTGGTCCCGGCGGACGGCCCGCGCGAAAGGCGGCCAGCGCCTGCAGGCGCGGCCGCAGGTCATCGTTGCGTCGGCCCTCGCCGCGCAGCGGGTCGCGCGCTTCCAGCAGCGCGGCGAGATCACAGGCCAGGGCGCGTTGCGCGGCCGGCGCGCGAACCATGGCGTTGGCGAGGCGTGGGTGTAGGCCCAGGCGCAGTAGCGCCCGCCCATGACGGGTGAGCTTGTTTTCAGTATCAAGCGCACCTAGCTGGCGCAGCAGATCCTGCGCCTGCCCCAGTGCGCCCGGCGGCGGCGGGTCCAGAAAGCGCAGGCCGCTCGCGCCCCAGGCTGCGAATTCCAGCGCGAAGCCCGCCAGCTCCACCTGCTGTATTTCCGGCCGGGTGGCGGCATCGAGCCGCTGACTTTCCGGCCACAGGCGATAACAACGCCCGGGCGCCACACGCCCGGCGCGGCCGGCGCGCTGCGTCGCCGAAGATTGGGCAATGAGCACGGTTTCCAGCCGGCTCATGCCACTCGCAGGGTCAAAGCGCGGCTCGCGCGCGAGCCCGCTGTCGACTACCGCCCGCACGCCGGGCAGCGTCACGCTCGACTCCGCCACATTGGTCGCCAGCACCACGCGACGGCCGGCGCCCGACGCCAGCACGCGGGCCTGATCTTCCACCCGCATCTCACCGTGTAGCGTGCACAGCTCTGCTGGCAGTCCTGACAGCAGACGCTGCGCCCGGTCGATTTCGCCCTTGCCGGGCAGAAAACACAGCACGTCGCCCGCCGTCTCGGCGAGCGCCTGCTCGACCGCGCGGCGCAGCTGCAGCTCCGGTGTTTCCCGCGGACGGCCGGCGAGATGCACGACCTCAACGGGGAAGCTGCGACCGGCAGAGGTCAGGCGCGGGGCGTCCAGAAACTGCGCGAGGCGCGCGCCGTCCAGCGTCGCCGACATCACCAGCAGGCGCAGATCCGGGCGCAGCCCGGCCTGCACGTCCAGCGCCAGCGCGAGGCCCAGATCGCTCGCCAGATTGCGCTCGTGGAATTCGTCGAACAGCACGGCGGAAACACCTTCCAGCAGCGGGTCATCCTGAATCAGCCGCGTGAGAATGCCCTCGGTGACGATCTCCACGCGGGTCTGGGCCGAGACCTTGCGCTCGAAGCGGATGCGGTAGCCCACCGTACCGCCGACCGGTTCGTTGAGCTGTGCGGCCATAAAACCGGCGGCGGCGCGTGCCGCCACGCGCCGGGGTTCGAGCATCAGAATCCGCCCCGTGCACCAAGGCTCGTGGATCAGCGCCAGCGGCACTTGCGTGGTTTTACCGGCGCCGGGCGGCGCTTCCAGCACCAGCCGCGCATGCGTCGCCAGACTCTCGCGTAGCGCGGGCAGGATTTCTTCGATGGGATAAACGACAGGACTGGTCATGACACAGCGGGCCCGAGGCAGCAGGCCCGCATCATAGCGAAGCGCGCGCGCCCTGCCCCGGCTTAAGCGGGACGAGGCGCGGCGCTAGACCTCAGGCGGCGCGCGCGGCCTGCTCGGTGAGACGCTGGTTGACCGCGCCCAGGATGGCCCGCAGGGACGCATCCACGATGTCGCTGCTGCGACCAACGCCGCAATAGCGCTGCCCTTCGAGACTCAACTGCACATAGGCCACCGCGTCTGCATCAGCGCCAGCCGCGCGGCTCATCGTGTGCTCGTTATATTCGACCAGGGTGATGCGATGTCCGCTGTGCTGTTCGAGCGCGGCGACGAACGCGCCCACCACGCCCGAGGCCCGACCGTGCAGGACGGTGGTCGTGGCGCCCTCACGCAGGCTCGCCTGCAGCCGGTCTTCGTCGTTCTCGCGCGTCACCTGATAGCCCACCAGTTCGTAAGGCGCAGGCTTGCCCAGATAGTGCGACTCAAAGAGCCCGACGATGGTGTCGGCCTCGACTTCCGTTTCGCTGCGCTCGGCCTCGCGCTGGACCACCGGGCTGAAGTCGATCTGCAGCCAGCGCGGCAGCTGGTAGCCGGCTTCGTTTTCGAGCACCCAGGCGACGCCGCCCTTGCCCGACTGGCTGTTGATGCGGATGACTTCCTGATAGGTCCGACCGAGATCGGTCGGGTCGATTGGCAGATAGGCCACCGCCCAGGGCTCGTCGCCTTTGCGCTTGGCGAGGCATTTGCGAATGGCGTCCTGATGGCTGCCCGAGAACGCGGTGAACACGAGTTCGCCGGCATAGGGATGGCGCGGATGGAGGTCGATCTGCGTGCAGGCTTTGACCACGCGGATGATCTCGTCCATCTGCGAAAAGTCGAGGCACGGGTCGATGCCCTGACTGTAGAGGTTCATGGCCATGGTCACGATGTCCATGTTGCCGGTGCGCTCGCCGTTGCCGAGCAGGCAGCCTTCCACGCGCTGCGCGCCGCCCATCACCGCCAGTTCCGCCGCCGCTACCGCGCAGCCGCGGTCGTTATGCGTGTGCAGGCTGATCAGCACCGAGTCGCGCCGCTTGATCATGCGCCCGAAGAGTTCGATCTGGTCCGCATAGACGTTGGGCGTCGCCATCTCGACGGTCGCCGGCAGATTGAGGATGACCGGCCGCGCGGGCGTCGGGTCCCACACCGCGACCACCGCATCGCAGACTTCCACCGCATAGTCGATTTCGGTGCCGGTGAAGCTTTCCGGCGAGTACTGGAACACCCACTCGGTCTGCGGGTAGCGCGCGGCGCAGGCTTTCACGAACTCGGCGCCATCGGTCGCGATTTTCTTGATGCCCGCGCGGTCGAGTTCAAACACCTGCTCCCGCTGGACGGTCGAGGTCGAGTTGTAGAGGTGAAGAATCGCCCGACGCACGCCAACCAGAGACTCAAACGTGCGCTCGATGAGTTCCGGGCGGGCCTGGGTCAGCACCTGCACGGTCACGTCGGCCGGGATGAGGTTTTCGTCGATGAGCCGCCGCACGAAGTCGAAGTCCGGCTGCGACGCGGCAGGAAAGCCGACTTCGATTTCCTTGAAGCCGACCTGCACCAGCAGCTTGAACATCTGCATCTTCTGGCCAACGTTCATTGGCTCGATCAGCGCCTGATTGCCGTCGCGCAGATCGACGCTGCACCAAGTGGGCGCGGCGGTAATGACCTTGTCGGGCCAGGTCCGGTCCTTGAGGTTGATGGGCGGGAAAGCGCGGTATTTGCGGTGGTCGAAGCGGCTCATGGCGGTACCTGAAAAATCTGCGATGGAACGGGCGGGCGCGAAGACCCGAATGGCCGGCAGTATAGGCCGAAGCCTTGAGCGAAAAGCTGCAAATTTGCTCTTATGTGAAACTGATATTTAGTGATCTCACTAAAAATGTTTTTCTATTTGGCGTTAATCTCCAATTTTTGAAAAAAGAGGGTAAGCCATGAAACTCGACCGTACCGACCGCCGCATTCTCAGCGTGATGCAGGCCAACGGCCGCATCAGCACGCTGGAACTGGCCGAACAGGTGGGCCTCTCGCCCACCCCCTGCGCGCGGCGCGTGCGCCGACTGGAGGAAACCGGCGTGATCGCCCGCCATGTCACCCTGCTCGACCAGAAAAAGCTGGGGCTGAACATCACCGCGATGATTGGGATCACCATGGACCGCCACACCCCGGAGCGCTTTGAGACCTTCGAGCGGGTGGTCAGCCAGTTCCCCGAGGTGATCGAATGCAGCATCGTCACCGGCCAGGCCGCTGACTACTTATTGAAAGCGGTGCTGCCCGATATGACCTTTTACGAGGAGTTCCTGCTGGGGCGATTGACCCGGATTGAGGGCGTCACCGGGGTCCATTCGAGCTTTGTTTTGCGAAAAGTCATCGCCAGAACTGAACTGCCGCTTGATCATATCGGCGCAAACCGCAACGATTAGGCGGCTTGACGCTGGTTGGCCGCCTCACGAGAAGAGCGCAGCCTGGCCGGCACCCGCGAGACCCGCCGCCCCTGCACACGCGCCGCCGCCCCATCGGGCCGCCCTCTGTGCGAGACGCGAGGCGCCCCCCTTCGGCGCTGTCACCGCCCCTTCGCGCCGACAGCCCCCAATCGGTCTCACCTTCACGGCTGGCCAACTGGCCGGCCCACCAGTGCTCACAATCAGGAAATAAAGTGTCCGACACCACCTTAACCGACATTCGCTTCGACAACTTCGGCCTGCACGAAACCCTGCAACGCGGCCTCGATGACGCAGGCTTTACCCTCTGCACACCGATTCAGGCCATGACCCTGCCCATTACCCTCGCCGGTCGCGACGTCGCCGGGCAGGCCCAGACCGGCACCGGCAAGACCGCCGCTTTTCTGGTCGCCCTCTATAACCGCCTGCTGACCCGGGATTCGCTGCCAGAGCGGCGGGTAGAAGATCCGCGCGCGGTGATTCTGGCCCCCACCCGCGAACTCGCCATCCAGATCGAGAAAGACGCCGCCCAAATCGGCAAGCACATTCCGCTGCGCCGGGCGCTGATTTACGGCGGCGTCGATTACGACAAGCAGCGTCAGCAGCTGGAAGCGGGCGTGGACATCATCATCGCCACGCCCGGCCGGCTGATTGATTTCGTCAAACAGCGCACGGTCAGCTTCCGGGGCGTTGAAATGATGATCATGGACGAGGCCGATCGCATGTTCGACCTCGGCTTCATCGCCGACATCCGCTTCCTGCTACGGCGGATGCCGGAAGCGGGCGAGCGCCAAAACCTGCTGTTCTCGGCGACCTTGAGCCATCGCGTGCTGGAACTGGCCTACGAGCACATGAACGACCCCGAGAAGCTGGTCGTGGAAGCCGAGACCGTCACCGCAGCGCGCGTACGCCAGCAGGTCTATTTCCCGGCGACCGAAGAAAAGCTGCCGCTGCTGCTGGGTATCCTGAAACAGCACGAATCAAACCGCGGCATGGTTTTCGTCAACACCAAATACGCCTGCGAACGCGTGGCCATTACGCTGGAGCGAGCGGGCTACAAGGTGGGCGTGCTCTCAGGCGACGTGCCGCAGAAAAAGCGCGAGACCTTGCTCGGCCGGTTTACCCGCGGCGAACTGTCGCTGCTGGTTGCAACCGACGTCGCGGCACGCGGTCTGCACATTCCCGACGTCACGCATGTCTTCAATTTTGATTTGCCCTACGACGCCGAAGACTACGTTCACCGCATCGGCCGCACGGCGCGCCTTGGCGCCGAAGGCGACGCGATCAGCTTCGCCTGCGACGAATACGCGATGCACCTGCCGGACATCGAGGCCTATATCGAGCAGAAGATCCCGGTCGCCAAAATCGATCCCGGCATGCTGCAGCCCATTCCGCGTGCTCC
>JAURHQ010000175.1 GCA_030833185.1 Gammaproteobacteria bacterium
TCGACCCACCGCGCGAAGTGCCCGGTGCCGCAGCGTCGATCCTGCACCAGTTGGAGCGCTTGGGCCTGTACTGGGACGGTGAGGCGGTCTACCAGCGCGACCGCGAGGAGGCACATCGTGCGGCGCTTGCCGAACTGAGAAACGCCGGACTTGTCTACCGCTGCCGCTGCTCGCGCCGAGTGGCAGGCCCCGGCCGCTACCCGGGTACCTGCGCTCAGGCACAACTGGGTAAGGAGGTGAGCGGCGCGGACCGTCTCCGGGTAGGCACCCAGCCCATTGTGTTTACGGATGCCCTGCGCGGCACAGTCAGCGAAAATCTCGCCGAACGCTGCGGCGATTTCGTGATCTGGCGGGCTGAAAACTGGCCGGCCTACCACCTCGCGGTGGTGGTTGACGACGCCGCCGCCGGCATCACTGAAATCGTGCGCGGCGGCGACCTGCTAGACGTGACGGCCCGACAGATTTATCTCCAGCAGTGCCTCGGGCTGCCAAGCCCGGCGTATTGCCACCTGCCGCTGGCGCTGGACCTTGACGGCGCCAAGCTCAGCAAACAGACACTGGCCGCGCCGGTCTCCGGCTTGGGCGCCGAGCGCGTGCTGTCAGCGGCGCTCCGATTCCTCGGACATCCGCCGCCGGACAGCCTGCTCGGCGCTGCGCCTGAGACGCTGCTGGCTTGGGCAGTTGAGCACTGGCGTCTGGTGCTCATACCACCCGACGACCGGTGCCCAGCCCCCGCTGATTTGGCCTAACCGAAAGCCTGTCGCGCAGCGCTGAATGCGGCCTGCAACTCGGCGTAGCTGCGCGCCACCGGGTACTGCGGGTAGTCCCGCACGACGTTATCCGGCGGGCAGAAAAAGCAGCCCCGGTCAGCCTCCTCGAGCATCGGAATATCGTTGTAGGAGTCACCGGTGCACATCACCTGATAGCGCATCGCCTTGAAGCCGCGCACGGCGTGACGTTTCGGATCGGGTTGACGCAACTGGTAGTCGCTAATCGAACCGTCGGCCTCGACCCGGAGCCGGTGGCACAACATCATGGGCATGCCCAGCTTGCGCAAGAGCGGCAAGGCCAGCTCATAGAAGGTGTCGGAGACAATCGCCACCTGGAACTCGCCGCGTAGCGTATTGAGAAATTCCGACGCCCCGGGCAGGGGTGAGAGGCTGTCGGCAGCCGCCATGATGTCGGCGAACTTGAGCCCCCGGTCGCGCATCACGCCAAGGCGCATCCGCATCAACACGTCGTAGTCAGGCACCTCACGGGTGGTCGCCCGCAGTTCCTCTATGCCCGTTCGTTCTGCCAGTCCCACCCAGATTTCGGGAACCAGAACACCTTCAAAATCAAGACAAGCGATATGCATCGGTAACGCTCCACATCTGCTACGTTACAAAAAAGGGGCGCAAGTGTAGCAGGCTAATGGAGACATCCCGGACTTTGCAGAAACTGATAAGCACGGGGCTTTTCCTGAGTTTGCTGCTGGGCTGTGGAACCGGCGCGCTGGCCGCGCCGGCGTTGCGGGTTGAAGCGCTGTTTCCGGGACGCGCGGTGCTCTCTATCGATGGCAAACGCCGCGTGCTGGAAGTCGGCAAGCCCGCCGTGGATGGCGTCGTCCTGCTCGCTGCCAATAGTCGCCGAGCGCGCTTGCAAGTCGGCGGGGCGGTGCGCGAACTCACGGTGAACGAGCGCGTCGGTGCCAGTTTTACAGCTGCTGCGCAACGCCCCGGCCTGACCGTCAGTGAAGCGCGTGACGGGCATTTCTACGTCGATGGCACCATCAACGGCAGCCTGGTCCGCTTTGTGGTTGATACGGGCGCCAGCACCGTCGCCCTGAGCGGACGCGAAGCGCGCAAACTGGGCCTGATGTTTTTGCGCGACGGCACGCCCGGCACCGTCGAGACCGCCGCGGGTCCTGCGCCCGCCCACGCGCTTCGTCTGCGCGAGCTCAAATTGGGGCCCATCGTGCTGAGCGATGTGCAGGCGATCGTGCTGGAGGGAGATTTTCCGCGCGTCGCGCTGCTGGGTCAGTCCTGCCTCGAGCGGCTGCACATGACGCGCGATGGGGGCGTTTTGGCCCTGCGTCAGCGCTAGGCCGGCGGGTCGCCGGCGGTTTTGAAGCGAGACCGATCCCACATCACTTCGCGCCCGCCGTCTGCCCGCGCGAGCACCCGACAAAGCACGAACAGCAAATCAGACAGGCGATTGATGTAGCGCAGGACGGCGTCGGACACCTCGCCGGCCTGAGCCGCGGTGACAATCGCCCGCTCCGCGCGGCGACACACCGCGCGCGCGAGTTGGCAGACCGCCGACGCGCGGTTGCCGCCGGGCAGGATGAACTCCTTCAGCGGCGGCAGGCTTTCGTTGTGCTGGTCGATGAGTTGCTCAAGGCGCGGCACGGCGCCCGCGTGCAATAACTGGCTGCCGGGAATCGATAACTCACCGCCCAGATCAAACAGGTCGTGCTGAATTTCGAGCAGCGCGGCGCCGAGATCGCCCGGCAGCGGTTCACACAGCAGCAGGCCAATGACCGTATTGAGCTCGTCGACTTCGCCCAAGGCGTGAACCCGCGCCGAATCCTTACCCGTACGACTGCCGTCGCCAAGCCCCGTGGTGCCGGCATCACCGGTGCGCGTGTAGATTTTCGAGAGTCGATGTCCCATGGGGAGTGCCTTGTGTAGACCGGGCCCGCACTGTAGTCAGGCCGCCGAACCGGTGTCAAAAGGAGATGCCCGTCCTCGCCTGTGGGCTGTTAAACTGCGGGCGCTCATTCCTGAGGTGACGGCGGTACAGCCCACAGATGAATTCCAGCCCAGCAACGCCCGCAATCACCGCCGATTTTTCGGTCGTCATTCCCTGTTACAACGAGGCAGACAACATCCTTGTGCTGGTCGAGGAAGTCTTCGCCGCATGCAGCGATCTGGCGTTCGAGATCCTGGTCGTCGACGACGCCAGCACGGATGATTCGACGAGCAGAATCCGGCGCGCGATGCCTACCTTCGGTGGGCGCTTGCGCCTGATTCAGCACCGTCGCAACGCAGGTCAGAGCGCTGGCGTGTGTTCCGGGGTGGATGCCGCCCGCGGTCGCATCGTCGTCACGCTGGACGGTGACGGGCAGAACGATCCGGCGGACATCCCGGCGCTGGTCGCAGCGCTCGGGGAGCACGCCGGCCAATACCCCGTGATTATTTGCGGCCATCGCCAGCGCCGGCAGGACACCTGGGTGCGCCGGCTCTCCTCGCGGATTGCTAACGGCGTCCGCGCCCGCGCGCTAGGCGATGCCACCCCGGACACAGGGTGTGGGCTCAAAGCCTTTGAGCGCAGCCTGTTCATGCAACTCCCCCGCTTCAACCACATGCATCGTTTCCTGCCGGCATTGGTCCGCCGGAGCGGCGGCGAGGCAGTCTCGGTGCCGGTTAATCATCGGCCACGCTTGCACGGGCAGTCCAAGTACGGCATCGGCAACCGCTTGTGGGTGGGCATCGTCGATATCTTCGGGGTGATGTGGCTGCAACGGCGCGCGTTCCGCCCCACCTCGACCATCGAACTGGGCGCGGAGTCCCCCGAGACATGAACAGCTTGCTGGCGCTGCACGCCACGATTTCCGAGTTTTTCAACCTGCCGCTGGGTCACGGCTTCGGGATTGAACTGAAGGTTGGCAAACTGGTCGGCTATTTCGGCGCGCTGATGTTCGCCGGTCGCTGGTTTGTGCAACTGCTGGCGTCACGCATTTCCGGCCGCCCGGTCATGCCGAGAACGTTCTGGTACATGAGCCTTGCGGGCAGCGTCTGCCTTCTGAGTTATTTTGTGTTTGGCAAAAATGACTCCGTGGGAATCCTCTCCAACCTGTTCCCGCTGTTCGTCTCCGGCTATAACCTCGTACTCGACAGTCGACACCGTAAAAATCAGGCGCTCTAAACCCGGAAGCTCGCCGATGATTCTCCAACGCTATGCCAGGTCCGAATTCCTGCGCTCCTTCGCGATGGTGCTCGGCGCCTTGCTGGTCATTTTCCTGACCACCCGTTTTGCGGCGTTCCTCGGTCAGGCGGCCGACGGACGGATTGCCCCTGGGCACATCTTTGAATTGCTGGGCCTCAAAATGCTGATCTCCCTGCGAGATCTCATTCCCATGAGCCTCTTCCTGGGCATTTTTGCCGCCATCATCCGCCTGCAACGAGACCGGGAACTGGTGGCCATGCGGGCCGCCGGGATCAGCCCGGCGATGCTGCTGGGCGAAGCACTGAAACTTGGACTGGTAGCGGCGGTGCTGGTTGGCACGCTCACGCTCTATGCCGAACCCCGCGTCGAGGAAATCAGCCAGCGGATCCGCGAACAAACCGAAAACGAGGCCACCATCGCCGGCGTCAAGGCCGGGCGTTTCAAAGAAATCGGCGCCGGCAAGCGTATTTTTTATGCCGAAAAAATTGGCACTGACAGCAGGCTGCTCGAACAGGTCTTTGTGCAGGTTCGTGACGGCGACGATGTGGGCCTGTTGCGGGCCGATCAGGCACGGGTCGAGACCGAACCCGGCGACGGCGACCGCTTCGCGGTGTTTCTGGACGGCGTGACCTACAAGGCCAAACCCGGCCAACTCGATTACGTGGTGACTAATTTCGGCAAGTACGCGCTGCGGATCGAAGCCCACGTGCCGACGGATATTTCTGGTTCGGTGAACTACATGCCGACCATGGAACTGCTCCGCTACGACGCGAAAGGTTTCCGGATCGAACTGCAGTGGCGCCTCTCCAAGCCGATCAGCGCCCTGCTCCTGCCGCTGCTTGCTGTGCTGGTTGCACTGGCCAGCAACGGGCACAACTGGTACCTCTGGCTCTTGACGGCCATTTCGGGGTATTTCGGTTACAGCAATCTGCTCGGGGTGGGTCGTGCCTTGATGAGCAAGGGCATTTTGCCGACAAGTCTGGGGCTCTGGGTTATCCACCTCGGACTTATCGGCGTGATGCTGCTGGCCTGGCGAGTCCTGCGCCGCCCGATTGCGCGCCGCCGCGCCCCTGCCACGGCCGGCACGGCTTGAGCCAAACGCGGCGACACATCGTAATCCGCAGGGCTGCTAAACTGTTTGCAGTGCAATAAACGGACGCTCACCTGACATGCCCGACACCGCCCTCGACGCCCTGCTCCGCGAACGGCTCTCCCGGGAAATCCTGATTCTCGACGGTGCCATGGGCACCATGATTCAGCGTCATCGCCTGAGCGAGGCGGACTATCGCGGCAGCCGTTTTGCCAGTCACCCGGTCGACCTTAAGGGCAATAACGACCTGCTGACCCTGACCCGACCCGCGCTGATCGAAGACATTCACGCCTCCTTCGTGGCGGCCGGCGCAGACATTGTTGAGACCAATACCTTCAACTCGACCTCGATTGCGCAGGCCGACTATGCGCTGTCGGACCTGGCCCGCGAACTCAACTTTGCCGGGGCCCAGCTGGCGCGCGGGGTGGTCGATCGGGCCACCGCGGCTGACGGCCGCCCCCGTTACGTCGCCGGCGTGCTGGGGCCGACCAACCGCACTGCTTCGGTCTCGCCGGACGTGCACGACCCCAGTTTCCGCAACGTCAGTTTCGAGGAGTTGCGCAAGGCCTATATCGACGCCATCGACGGCCTGGTCTGTGGCGGTGCAGACCTGCTGCTGGTCGAGACTATCTTTGACACGCTGAACGCCAAGGCTGCCTTGTTTGCCATTTCGGAGTACAGCGAGCGCTCGGGACGCCGGCTGCCGCTGATGATTTCCGGCACCATCACCGACCGTAGTGGCCGCACCCTGACCGGACAGACCACAGAGGCATTCTGGAATTCGGTCCGCCACGCGCGCCCGCTTTTCATCGGTCTGAACTGCGCGCTGGGCGCGAGCGACCTGCGCCCCTACGTCGCCGAACTCTCGCGCGTGGCGGATTGCTACATCAGCCTGCACCCCAATGCCGGCTTGCCTAATGAGTTCGGCGAGTACGACGACACCCCGGCGCATATGGCCAAGGTCTTGGGCGAGTTTGCCGCAGACGGCTTTCTCAACATGGCCGGCGGCTGCTGCGGCACCACCCCGGCGCATATCGCTGCGATCGCGACCGCGCTCAGGGCCATGCCGCCGCGGGTTTTGCCCAAGGTGCCGGTGTACTGCCGACTGTCGGGGCTGGAGGCGCTCAATCTCACGCCTGAAACCGGCTTTATTAACGTGGGCGAACGGACCAACGTCACCGGCTCGCCCAAATTTGCGCAACTCGTCCGCGAGGGCCAGCTCGAAGCGGCGCTGACTATCGCCCGGCAGCAGGTCGAAAACGGCGCGCAGATCATCGACGTCAACATGGACGAAGGCCTGCTCGACTCCGAACGCCTGATGGTCGAGTTTCTGAACCGCATCGCCTCCGATCCGGACATCAGCCGCGTGCCGATCATGATCGACTCCTCCAAGTGGAGCGTGATCGAGGCCGGGCTCCGCTGCCTGCAAGGCAAGGGCATCGTTAACTCCATCAGCCTCAAGGAAGGCCCGGAGAAGTTCCTGGCGCAGGCCAGGCTTTGCCAGCGCTACGGCGCGGCGGTGGTCGTGATGGCCTTCGATGAGCGCGGTCAGGCCGACAGCGCCCAACGCAAGCTCGACATCTGCGCCCGCTCCTATCATCTGCTCCGGGATGAACTGGACTTCGCCCCGCAAGACATCATCTTTGACCCCAATGTGCTGACCGTCGCCACGGGCATCGAGGAGCACAACGACTACGCCCTCGCCTTCTTCGAAGCGACCCGGCTGATCAAGGCGCAATTACCGCACGCCTTGGTCAGCGGCGGCTTGAGCAACGTCTCGTTTTCCTTCCGGGGCAACAACCCGGTCCGCGAGGCCATGCATTCGGCTTTCCTCTATCACGGCATCAAGGCCGGGCTGGATATGGCCATCGTCAACGCCGGCCAGCTCGCGATTTACGACGAAATCCCGCCAGAATTACTCGCGCTGGTTGAAGACGTGCTGCTCAACCGGCGTGCCGATGCGACCGAGCGGCTGATTGAAGCCGCAGGCAGTTTCAAGGGTGAGGCCCGCCAGAAACAGGAAGTCGAAGAATGGCGCAGCCTGCCGGTTGCCGATCGTCTCTCGCATGCGCTGGTCAAAGGCAATGCCGACTACATCGAAGCCGATACCGAGGAAGCACGGCAAGCCGCCAACCATCCGCTCGACGTGATTGAAGGCCCGCTCATGGCCGGCATGAACGTGGTTGGCGACCTGTT
>JAURHQ010000176.1 GCA_030833185.1 Gammaproteobacteria bacterium
CCCGTCGATGTTCTGGTACTGCGTATAGCCGTCGCCACGCAGCCGACGATCGCGCTCGTAGTCGTACTTGGCGCGCATTTCAGCCGGGTCAAAGCCCAGTTCCCCGGCGGTTGGAATACGCAGCTTGCCGTCGCTGAAAAAAGGATTCGGCTTGTTCATGGTCGGCTCCTGGGCAGCACCGTCCGGTGACGGTGGATGTGGGATGGATGCGTGTTGCACCGGACGTTACGGCGTTCGCATCGCAGCAAACTAGCGACGGGCCTGACAATCTTTGTTCTTTTGGTGACAGGGCGGAGGCGGCGTTCGGGCGCCGCCCTCGCCGACGGGCATGGTGGACTCAAATGGCGACGAGCACGTCAGCGCGGCAAGCCCGTTGGCGTGCCCGTTATCGCCCTGCCAGCGCCGCGTCCTGTGACAGCTTTGCGCCTGGCGCCAGAACTCGTCGCCGAACTGCCAGATAGCCCTCCCGCCAGAACATCATCTATGCCGTGTGCAGTGCTTACGGACGCTCGAGTTCAAGCGAAGCTGCCATGTTTTAGTGAGGTATCGATTGCTTCACTATCTCAAGACAAGATGACTTTATTCGTCATCAAAGTCGCACTGAGCAATCTCAAAAAAAGGGCAAGACCATGAGTAAACCCGTTTGTCTGATCCTCGGCGCAGGTGCCGGCATCGGCGGCCATGTCGCAAAGCGCTTTGCCAGCGAGGGCTATCACGCCTGCCTCGCCCGTCGCACTGACAAAGCCGGTCTGGACAAGCTCGTCGCCGAGATCGAAGTCGCGGGTGGCTCGGCCAGCGGCTTCATCCTGAATGCGGTGGAGGAAGGGAGCATCGAAGAACTGATCACCCACATCGAGGCCAACATCGGCCCGATCGCAGTCGCCGTGTTTAATCTGGGCGCGCAAATTGGCGACCGGGGCCTGGCGAGCACTTCGCTCAAGGCTTTCGAGATGGGCTGGCGCATGGCGACCTTCGGCCTGTTCCGTCTGGCGCAAGTGCTGTTTCCCTACATGGAGCAGCGTGGTCAGGGCGCGCTATTGGTGACCTCCGCCACCGCCGCGATGCGCGGTAACGCTGGCCAGCATTCGCATGCCGCCGCCATGGGCGGGCGGCGCATGTTGTGTCAGTCCTTAAACGCCCAATACGCGAGCAAGGGCATTCACGTCGCGCATATCGTCATCGACGGCGCGGTCGACGCGCCCGACACGCTGGGCAAGATGCTCGGCCCTGAGCGCTTTCGGGCTTTGCGCGAAAGAAAGGGCCTCGAACACGACGGTCTGCTGGTGCCGGCGGAGGTAGCCAACACCTATTTCCATGTGGCGCATCAGCATCGCTCCGCGTGGACTTTCGAACTCGACCTGCGCGCGCATTCCGATCTGGCCTGGTGGAACCACGCCAGCAATCCCGATCTCAGATAGCGGCGCAACGGACTGAACAACTCGAGTAAGCCCGACAAAAACCGATAGACTGGCGTCAATGTGAGGAATTAATGCGGGAGGATTAGGCATGGCAACTGCACTGAAGGTGGCGAGCGATGTGCGCGCGAAGATCAGCGACGACGAATGGCAGGTGCGCGTAGACCTCGCGGCCGCGTATCGCCTGGTCCATCACTATGGGTGGACTGATCTTATCTTCACGCACCTCTCGGCGCGTGTGCCAGGCCCTGAGCACCATTTCCTGATCAACCCCTACGGCCTGATGTTCGACGAAGTGACCGCTTCCAATCTGGTGAAGATCGACCTCGACGGCAACATCGTGATGTCGAACGGCTACGAGGTAAATCCGGCCGGCTTCACCATCCACAGCGCGATTCACATGGCGCGCGAGGATGCCCGTGCAGTAATGCATCTCCACACGGACGATGGCGTCGCGGTGTCCGCGATGGCGCAGGGCCTGATGCCGATCACGCAGACGGCGATGGTGATTGCCGATCAGGTGGCCTACCACGAGTACGAGGGTGTGGCGCTCGATCTCGGCGAGCGCGAACGTCTGGTGGCCGACCTCGGCGCGAAGAAACTCATGCTGTTACGCAACCACGGCACGCTCGCCGTGGGCGCCACGGTGTCAGACTGCTTCTTGATGCTCTACACCTTCGAGCGTGCCTGCAGTATGCAGGTGCGAGCGCTGGTCAGCGGCGCGCTGCACCTGCCGTCGGCGGCTGCGGTGGAAACCTCGCGTCAGCAGGGCAGCAAGCTGATGGCCTCGGGCCAACTCGACAGGCTGGCATGGCCCGCGCTACTCCGGATGCTTGATCGCAAGGACCCGGATTTCCGCAGCTAGAGTCCCTTATTCGCTTAAAAGCAGTGGGTCGAGAAAACCCGGCGGGTCAGCCTACTCCCACTCAATCGTCGCCGGTGGCTTGCCCGAGATGTCGTACACCACACGCGACACGCCCGGCACTTCGTTGACGATGCGGCGCGAGCAGACGTCCAGCAACTCATACGGCAGATGCGCCCAGTGGGCGGTCATGAAGTCGACGGTTTCGACCGCGCGTAGCGCGATCACCGGCGCGTAGCGGCGGCCGTCGCCGGTCACGCCGACACTTTTCACCGGCAGGTACACGGCAAAAGCCTGGCTAGTTTTCTCGTACCAGCCGGCGCGGCGGAGTTCTTCGATGAAGATGTGATCGGCGAGCCGCAGGGTGTCGGCGGCGGCCTGCGTCACCTCACCGAGGATCCGCACGCCGAGACCGGGACCGGGAAACGGATGGCGGTCGATCATGGACTTGGGCAAGCCGAGTTCGAGACCGATGCGGCGCACCTCGTCCTTAAACAGCTCGCGAATGGGTTCGACCAGCTGCAGTTTCATATGTGCCGGCAGCCCGCCGACGTTGTGGTGGCTTTTGATGACGTGGGCCTTGCCGGTCTTGCTGCCGGCAGATTCGATGACGTCGGGGTAGATGGTGCCCTGGGCAAGAAAATCGACGCCCTCGATTTTGGCGGCCTCTTCATCGAAGACCTCGATAAACAGGCGCCCGATGATTTTTCGCTTCTGTTCGGGGTCGGCCACACCGGCGAGTTCGCGGAAATAGCGCTCGGCGGCGTTGACGCGAATCACCCGCACGCCCAGGTTTTGCGCGAACACCCGCATCACCTCGTCGCCTTCCTGATGCCGCAAGAGACCGTGGTCGACGAACACGCAGGTAAGCTGGTCGCCAATCGCCTTGTGCAGCAGCGCGGCGACGACCGAGGAATCAACCCCGCCCGACAGCCCCAGCAGCACGCGGCGTGTACCCACCTGCGCGCGGACGCGAGCGATGGCGTCTTCGATGATGTTGTCGGCGGTCCAGCTGCCATCGCAGCCGCAGATCTCGCGCCAAAAGCGCTGGTAAATCCGCGCGCCCTGCGCGGTGTGGGTGACTTCGGGGTGGAATTGCAGCGCGTAGTAGCGACGGGATTCATCCGCCATACCGCCAATTGGCAGATCGGGCGTAGAGGCAATGGTCTTGAAGCCGGGTGGCAGTTCGACCACGCGGTCGCCGTGACTCATCCAGACATCCAGCAGGCCGTGGCCGTCGGCGTTAACGCGGTCTTCGATGTCGCGCAGCAGCTGGCTGTGGCCACGGGCGCGCACTTCGGCATAACCAAACTCGTGGACCGCGCCGGGCTCGACCCGACCGCCGAGCTGTGCGGCCATGGTCTGCATGCCGTAGCAGATACCCAGCACCGGCACGCCGCTGGCGAACACCGCATCGGGAGCCGCTGGCGCATTGGCCTCCGTGACCGACTCGGGCCGCCGGAGAGGATGATGCCGGTCGGGCCAAACGCGCTGACCGCAGCGTCGCCCGCGTCCCAGGGATGGATTTCGCAGTACACGCCCAGTTCGCGCACGCGACGGGCGATGAGCTGGGTGTACTGCGAGCCGAAGTCGAGAATGAGAACGCGCTGGGCGTGGATGTCGCGGCTCACGTTGGCTCAATCCACCCGGTAGTTGGGCGCTTCCTTGGTGATCTGCACGTCGTGCACGTGGCTTTCGCGCATGCCCGCCAGCGTCACCCGCACAAAGCGCGGCTTGGTGCGTAACTCGGCGATGTCCTTGCAGCCGGTGTAGCCCATCGCCGCGCGCAGGCCGCCGAGGAGTTGCAGCACGATATTGCGCAGCGCGCCCTTGTACGGCACGCGGCCTTCAATGCCTTCCGGCACCAGCTTTTCCAGATCGCTGTTTTCCTGGAAGTAGCGGTCGGATGAGCCGTGCCGCTGCGCCATCGCGCCCAGCGAGCCCATGCCGCGATACGACTTATACGACCGGCCCTGATAGAGCTCGACTTCGCCCGGCGCCTCTTCGGTGCCGGCAAAGAGACTGCCCAGCATCACCGCATGCGCGCCGGCGACGATGACCTTGGCCAAATCGCCGGAATAGCGAATGCCGCCGCCCGAAATCAGCGGCACCCCGGAGGCAGCCAGCGCCGCCGCCACTTCGGAAACCGCCGTGATTTGCGGCACGCCAACGCCGGTGACGATACGGGTGGTGCAGATGGAGCCGGGACCGATGCCAACTTTCACCGCGTCGGCGCCGGCTTCGACCAGTGCAAGGGCAGCGGCGGCGGTCGCGATATTGCCGCCAATGACCTGCGTCTGCGGAAACTGTTTCTTCACATAGCGCACGGTGTCGAGCACGCCTCGCGAGTGGCCGTGCGCGGTATCGACCACGATGACGTCAGCGCCCGCCGCGACCAGCGCCTCGACCCGCTCGTAGGTGCCGGGGCCGGTACCGACCGCCGCGCCTACGCGCAGGCGCTCGTCGGCGTCTTTGCAGGCGTTGGGAAATTCGTCTGCTTTCTGGATGTCCTTGACGGTGATGAGGCCCCGCAAGGCGAATTCATCGTTCACCACCAGCACTTTCTCGATGCGGTGCTTGTGCAAGAGGCCCAGCACGAGGGACTTGTCGGCGTTTTCCGGTACCGTCACCAGCCGCGCCTGCGGCGTCATGATTTCGCGCACCGGCGCGTCGAAGCGGGTTTCGAAGCGGAGATCGCGGCTGGTCACAATGCCGACCAACCGGCCCTTGTCGACCACCGGCACGCCGGAAATGCGCTTGGCGCGGGTCAGCGCCATCACATCGCCAATGCTGGCTTCGGGCGAGACCGTGATGGGATCGCGAATCACGCCGCTTTCAAATTTCTTGACCTGATGAACCTGCGCGGCCTGTTCTTCAGCCGACATGTTCTTGTGAACGATGCCGATGCCGCCTTCCTGCGCCAGCGCAATCGCCAGCCGGGCTTCGGTGACGGTGTCCATGGCGGCCGCCAGCAGCGGCACTTGCAGGGTGATCTCGCGGGTCAGGCGGGTGGCGAGATTGACCTCCTTCGGCAATACCTCGGAGTAATCGGGCAGCAGGAGGACGTCGTCGAAAGTAAGACCATCGCCCGTAATACGCATGGCGGGCACCGTTGGGAGCTAGGGAAGGGCCACCGATTATAGGGGCTGGGGCGGGATCTAAAAACCACCGCAGCGCCCGGGCCGGTCCGCGACCGCCGGTTTTTGCGGTTTAATGCCGGCATGAGCCGCGTCGTCTACAGCATCAGCCGCCTTAACCGTGAAGTCCGGGCCTCCATTGAGGGCAATTTCGGCGCCCAGTGGGTGGAAGGCGAGCTCTCCAATGTCTCCCGGCCCTCCTCCGGGCACCTGTATTTTTCGCTCAAAGACCCCAGCGCCCAAGTGCGCTGCGCGATGTTCAAGCCGCGCAGCCAGCAGCTCCGGTTCCGACCGGGCGATGGCATGCAGGTGCTGGCCTACGCACGGGTCACGCTCTACGAGCCGCGCGGTGATTTTCAGCTGGTAGTCGAGCATCTGGAGCCGGCTGGCGAAGGCCTGCTGCGAATGAAGTTCGAGCAGTTGAAGCAACAGCTGGCGGCTGAGGGCCTGTTCGAAACCGCCCGAAAACGCCCGTTGCCCCCGTGGCCGCGGGCGGTCGGCATCGTGACCTCACCCTCGGGCGCCGCGGTGCGCGACATTCTGAACGTGCTGGCGCGGCGAAATCCGGCGATTCCCGTCGTGGTCTATCCCTGCGCGGTGCAGGGCGCAGCTGCCGCTGGCGAAATCGTGGCAGCGATTGCCGCCGCCAATCGGCGGGCGGAGTGCGATGTGCTGATTGTGGCGCGCGGTGGCGGGTCGCTGGAGGACCTATGGTCGTTCAACGAAGAAGCGGTGGTGCGCGCGGTCGCGGCCTCCACCCTGCCGGTGATCAGCGGCGTGGGGCATGAAATCGACTTCACCCTCACCGACTTCGCCGCCGACCTGCGAGCGCCAACGCCTTCGGCGGCCGCTGAACTTGCCGTACCGGATCGCGAGGCCGTGCTGCAGCAGCTAACGGGCCTGGCCTCACGCCTGAATGGCGGCCTGCGCCACCGGCTGCGCTACGCCCAACAGCGGGTAGATACGCTCAGCGCGCGGCTGGTTCATCCTGGCCGACGGATTGAGCAGCATCACCAGCGGCTGGACGAACTGCTGGGCCGGCTGGAACCCGCCTTGAGACGCACGCTGGCGCTCAAGCAAGCCCGCCTCGCCGCAGCAGAGGCCACGCTGGCCGGCGTAACGCCCAGCCGGCGCATTGCGCTGGCGACGTCGCGCTTGCAGAGCGCCAGCCAGCGTTTAAGCGGCGCCATGCCGCTGCTACTGACGCGGTTCAAGGTGCGGGTGACGGCCGCCGAGCAGACGCTCCGCGCGGTCAGCCCACTGGCCACGCTGGCGCGCGGTTATGCCATCGTCAGCCGGGCCAACGGACATATTGTGCGGAGTGCAAACGACGTAGCGCCCGATGAGACCGTGCACGCGCGGCTCTCACAGGGCGCGCTCAGCCTGCGGGTGGAAGACCGTCTAGCGCCGCCCGCCGACCCCGAGCCGCCGACCTAGCCGACGGACTCGCCGGCCGCCTGCCGATCGGCGTGGTAGGACGAGCGCACCATCGGCCCGCTGGCCACATTTGCAAAGCCCAGCGAACGCGCGTACACCGCCAGCGCGTCGAACTCATCGGGCGTCACGAAGCGCGCCACCGGCAGGTGCGCACGACTGGGCTGCAGATACTGGCCGATGGTCACCATGTCGCAGTCGTGAGCGCGCAGGTCGCGCAGCACGGCGTGGACTTCATCCATCTCCTCGCCGAGCCCCAGCATCACGCCAGATTTAGTCGGCACGTCGGGCAAGGCGGCTTTCACGGCCT
>JAURHQ010000177.1 GCA_030833185.1 Gammaproteobacteria bacterium
AGCTGGAAGTAGTAGGCATTGCGCCGGTCCCAGCCGTGGATGGCGCCGGCCGGGAGCGACAGCGAGGGACGGCTGACTACCCGCTCCGGATCAAAGAACTGGATGATGCCCAAGCCGTCGCAGCGCGTGCAGGCGCCACTGGGGTTGTTGAAGGAAAAGAGGCGCGGCTCTAACTCGTTGATGCTGTAACCGCAACGCGGACAGGCAAAGCGCGAGGAGAACAGCAATTCAGCGCGTCCGGGCTCATCAATGAACTGGACCCGCGCCACGCCTTCGCCGAGCTTCAGCGCCATTTCGAACGATTCAGCGAGCCGGCTTTGCAAGTCGCCGCCGATCTTCAGGCGGTCAACCACCACATCGATGTCGTGTTTCTTGTTGAGTTCCAGCGTCGGCGGGTCGTCGAGCATGACCACTTCGCCGTCGACCATCGCGCGCACGAAACCTTGTTGCGCCAACTGCTGGAACAGTCCCTGATGCTCGCCCTTGCGGGCTTTCACCACCGGCGCCAGCACCATGACGCGGGTACCTTCGGGCAGCGCCAGCACCTGATCCACCATTTGGGACACGGCTTGCGCGGCGAGTACTTCGTCGTGGTCAGGGCAGCGCGGTTCACCAACGCGCGCGAACAGCAGGCGCAGGTAGTCGTAAATCTCGGTGATGGTGCCGACGGTGGACCGCGGGTTGTGCGAAGTCGATTTCTGCTCGATGGAAATCGCCGGTGAGAGCCCTTCGATGTGGTCGATGTCGGGCTTTTCCATGACCGACAGGAACTGCCGGGCGTAGGCCGACAAGGACTCCACATAGCGTCGCTGTCCTTCGGCATAGATGGTGTCGAAGGCGAGCGAAGACTTGCCCGAGCCCGACAGCCCCGTGATCACAATCAGTTTGTCGCGCGGGAGGTCGAGGTCGACGTTTTTCAGATTGTGGGTGCGCGCGCCGCGCAGGCGGATGTGATCCATAGGACGGCGGGGAATTCTCGCTGGCTTGCGGAAAGGTCGAACGGCTAATATACGGGGATTCCCCGCGCACCGGCAAAACGAATTTATCTGTGAATAGAGCCGACCCGATGACCCGCACCGAATTGCGGACGGCCCTCGCGCTGGCGGCGGTTTTCTTCATGCGCATGCTTGGCCTGTTCATGGTGGTTCCGGTGCTGGGACGCTATGTCCGGGAGTTCGAGGGCGCCACCCCGCAGCTCATCGGCCTCGCGCTGGGGGTTTACGGCCTGACGCAGGCCAGCCTGCAAATTCCCTTTGGCCTGTGGTCGGACCGCATCGGGCGCAAACCGATCATTACAGCCGGCCTGCTGGTGTTCGTCGTCGGCAGCGCGCTGGCCGCGCTGGCGGCAGCCTCCTCGCACATCTGGGGCGTGATTGCCGGCCGTGCCGTTCAGGGCGCGGGCGCGGTCTCCGGCGCCACGCTCGCGCTGGCCGCCGACCTCACCCGCCCCGAGCAACGCACTAAGACCATGGCCGTCATCGGCATCTGCATTGGACTCGCCTTCTCGGTCGCCTTTGTGCTGGGCCCGGTGCTGGATGCGCGAGTGGGTCTGGCCGGCGTCTTCATCGCCAGTGGTACGTTGGGTCTGGCGGCGCTGGGGCTGCTGTGGGCGCTGGTCCCCAACCCGTTGCCGCAGGCGGCCAGCAGCGACGAGGGCACCGCTGCTGCGCCTTCGGCTGACTCGCGCAGCGAACTGTTGCGCCTGCAATTGGGCGTGCTCTGTCTGCACATGAGCCTGACCGCGAGCTTCGTGTCGATTCCGGTGGTGCTGAGTCAGGAACTTGCCCTGCCGGTCGCTCAGGACTGGCAGATTTACCTGCCGGCCCTGCTGCTTTCCGTGCTCGGGATGGGGCCCCTGATAGCGCTGGCACGGCGCCCGGGCTGGGGGGAGCGGGTGTTTTCAGCGGCTATTCTGTGTCTGGTGCTGGCCGAACTGCTGCTCTGGCAGGTGCCGGCCCGGCTGCTGCCGCTGGGCTGCGCCCTGACGTTGTTCTTTGTGGGCTTCAATTTTCTGGAAGCCTCCCTGCCCAGCAGGATTTCCCGGGCTGCCCCCGTTGCCCGGAAAGGGGCCGCGCTCGGGACCTACTCGTCGGGCCAGTTTGTCGGGATGTTTCTGGGCGGCGCCCTGGGCGGTCTGGTCGCGACCCATGCCGGCTCGCGCGGCGTCTTCGCCGCGGTGGCCCTGCTGTGTACCGGCTGGCTGATGCTCAGCTTGCGGCGCCGCGCCGACGACCTGCCAACGCCCGCCCAGGCCTGAGCCGCGCAGGGCTCGGTCCCCAAGGTCACGCTTAACGGGGCTTCCGGGCGTGGATTAGAATCCACGCCAGCGCGCATGGAGGTGCGCCCCACTCTACCTACGAAAAAATGGAGAAACGAACATGGCTCGCGGCTTGAACAAGGTAATGCTGATCGGAAACCTGGGCGCTGACCCCGAGGTGCGCTACACCGCAGGCGGGTCCGCCATCGCCAACATCCGGCTGGCCACCGCCGAATCCTGGCGGGACAAGGAATCCGGCGATATGCAGGAACGTACCGAATGGCATCGCGTGGCGTTCTTCGGGCGTCTGGCCGAAATTGCGGCGGAGTACCTGAAAAAAGGTTCACAGGTCTACGTTGAAGGCAGCATCCGGACCCGCAAATGGAACGACAAGGACGGCACCGAACGCTACTCGACCGAAATCGTGGCCAACGAAATGCAGATGCTGGGCGGGCGTGCTGGTAGCGGCGGTGGCGGCTACGAGGGCGGCTCTGCCCCGCGTGGCGGCGGCGGTGGCGGCTATGAAGGCGGTTCCGCGCCGCGCGGCGGCTACGATGCGCCGGCCGGTGGGCGCAGCAGCGGCGGTAACGCCGGCGGTGGCCGCTCTGGCGGACGTGATGCGGGTGGCCCGCCGCCCGACTTTGACGACGATATTCCGTTCTAGGCCGCGCGCCGGTTTAGAGCGCGAGCAGCGTGATGCTGGGCGAGTTGATTTCCGGATCGGCGTGAAATCCTCGCACCAGCACGATGAACTGGCCGCTGGCGGCCAGCCCAAGCTGTTGCGCCACCTGTCGCGCCACCGCATTGGGGTGCGCGGCGCCGGCTGATTGGTCGTAAATCGGAATCGCACCCCACAACAGTTGCAGCCGACGGCAGATCAAGGGGTCGGCCGAAATGGCGATCACCGGCGCATCCGGGCGCGCGGCGCAGATCGTCGACGCCGTCATCCCGCGCGAAGAAATCAGCACCACCGCCCGCGCGCTGATGTCGACCACCAGTTGCGCCGCGGCGCTGGCGACCGCATCACCGGCGCTTAAGTGACCGTGCCCCCCGGTATGCGCCTGCGCGCCGCTCGGTCGGGTATGAAACTGGTAAGACTCGGTCTGCCGGATAATGCGGCTCATGATTTCGACCGTTTCCACCGCAAACGCGCCCACGGCAGTTTCGCCGGAGAGCATGACCGCATCCGCCCCGCTTGCCACCGCATTGGACACATCGGTGACTTCTGCCCGGGTCGGGCGCGCGGCTGAAATCATCGACTCCAGCATCTGCGTCGCCACAATCACGGGCTTGTCGTAAAGCCGCGCCGTGTTGACCAGCTGCGCCTGCGCCAACGGCACCTGCTCGGGCGGCAACTCCACCCCCAGATCGCCCCGCGCGACCATGATGCCGTCGGCCACCTGCAGGATCTCGACGCTGTTTTCCAGGGCCTCCGGCTTCTCGATTTTGGCGATGATCCAGGGTCTGGCATCACTGCTTTCAATGACCGCGCGCAGCGACTCGACGTCGGCAGCGGTGCGCACGAAAGACAGGGCGATGAAGTCCACCTGCTGGCCGAGTGCGAAGTGCGCGTCCTCAACGTCCTTGGCGGTGAGCGATGGCGCGGAGACGTTTACGCCCGGCAGATTAATGCCCTTATGGTCGCCAATCGGACCGCCCTGCACGACCCGGCACTGAACCTCGGTGCCCGTCACCGTCAGCACCGTCAGCTCTGCGGCGCCATCGTTGAGCAGGATGCGATCGCCCGGGCGGACGTCTTCGGCCAGACCGGCGTATTGGGAAGGAATGAGGCTTGCGGAGCCGGGTACATCACGCACCGTGACGGTCACTGCCTCATCGCGCACGAGGGTCACTGGCCCATCGGGGAATTTACCGGTGCGGATTTTAGGCCCGCACAGGTCGGCCAGAATGGCGGTGTAGGTGCCAAGCGCGGCAGCCTGCTCGCGGATCACCGCGATGGCCGCCGCGTGTTCGCTGTGCTTGCCGTGCGACATATTCACGCGGAACACATCAACCCCGGCCTGAATCAGGGCCCGCACCTGCGCCGGCGAGCGGGAACTCGGCCCCACCGTCGCCACAATTTTGGTCCGACGGTGTTTCAGCAGGTCGAAGCGCGTCACGATTGTCATGGCAGTTCCCCCGGCGACAAAACTCGCTGGGCGGCACGATACCCGTTTTAGCCCGGCTTGGTGCTCCGGCGTGAGCCGCCTCCTTTGGGCTGCCTGAACACCTGTGCGACGACCTCGTCGAAGTGGCTGACGAAGCTCACCCGCATCCCGCGCGAGATGTAGTCCGGCAATTCGGCGAAGTCGCGTTCGTTGGCTGCCGGCAAGAGCACCGACTTCAGTCCCACGCGCCGCGCCGCGATGAGTTTTTCGCGAATCCCGCCGACCGGCAGCACGCGCCCGGTCAAGGTCAGCTCACCGGTCATGGCTACTGCGCTGTGCAGCGGCTCGTTGCGCGCCAGCGACAAGAGCGCGCTGGCCATGGTGATGCCGGCGCTCGGGCCGTCTTTGGGCGTTGCGCCTTCGGGCACGTGCAGATGGACGTAGGCTTCGTCAAAAAAGCCCGGATCCCCGTGATAATCCGCCAGATTCGCCGCGACGTAGCTGTAGGCGATTTCGGCCGATTCGCGCATCACATCACCCAGTTGACCGGTCAACCTGAAGCCACGGTTTTTGGTGTGCACACGAGTGGCTTCGACTTCCAGCGTCGCGCCGCCCATTGCGGTCCAGGCGAGCCCAGTGACGACCCCCACGCCGCGCTGCGGCTGTTCGGGACGGAAGATCGGCTGGCCCAGCAGCTCGCGTAGCGCATCCTCGGTCACGCGGGTTTTGGACTGCGGATCGTCCAGCACCTTGAGCGCCACCTTGCGCGCCACACGGTTCAACTGCTTCTCCAGATTCCGTACCCCGGCCTCGCGCGCATAGCCATCGATCAGCGCGCGCAGGCTGGCATCCGGAACCACCAGCTGCGCCGGCTTGAGGCCCGCGCGACGGCGCACCTTGGGCAGTAGATGCTTCTTCGCGATGGCGATTTTTTCTTCCGTCACATAGCCCGCCAGCCGGATAACCTCCATCCGATCCAGCAGCGGCCGCGGAATGCTGTCGAGCTGGTTTGCGGTACACACGAACAGCACCCGCGAGAGATCAAAGCGCAGGTCCAGATAGTGATCGAGGAAGCTCGCGTTCTGCTCGGGATCCAGTACCTCCAGCAGGGCCGAGGCGGGGTCGCCGTGATACGACGCGCCGATCTTGTCGATTTCGTCGAGCATGATGACCGGGTTGGCGGTACCGACTTCGCGCAGCGCCTGGACGAACTTGCCGGGCATCGCCCCGATGTAGGTCCGACGGTGGCCCTTGATTTCGGCTTCATCCCGCATGCCGCCCACGCTGAATCGATAGAACTGCCGGCCCAGTGCGTCGGCGATCGAACGGCCGATGGAGGTCTTGCCGACCCCGGGCGGCCCGACCAGCAGCAGTATCGAACCGGCCACCTGCCCGGTAAGGGCGCCGACCCCGAGAAATTCAATGATGCGTTCCTTGACGTCCGCCAGACCCTCGTGGTCGGCCGCCAGCACTCGGCGGGCGCGCGGGATATCAATCTGGTCATCGGTGTATTTGCCCCAGGGCAACGCGGTAAGCGCATCCAGATAATTACGCGTGCCCGCGTACTCCGGCGAGCCGGTTTCCAGCAGCGAAAATTTGCGAATTTCATCGTCGATTTTCTGCTGCGCGGCCGCCGGCACCACGCAGTCGGCGAGGCGCCCGCGGAACGTCTCGATCTCAAGCGACTTGTCGTCTTTTGAGAGGCCCAGTTGCTGCTGGATTTCCTTCAGCTGCTCGCGCAGGAAAAACTGGCGCTGATTTTCGCTGACGCGCTCTTCCACTTTCTGACGGATCTCGCTCTGCAGCCCCACGACTTCCACTTCACGCTGCAGCAGAAGCATGACTTTCTCCATCCGGCGCAACAGCGGGACCGCCTCCAGCACTTCCTGCAATTCTTCGGCGGCGGCGCTGGTCAACGCCGCGGCGAAGTCGGCCAGCGGCGAAGGATCGTCGGGACTGAACCGGTCCAGATAGGCCTTCACGTTCTCGCGATAGAACGGATTGAGCGGCAGCAATTCCTTGATTTTTGCGATCACCGCCAGGGCGTAGGCCCGCACTTCCTGCGGGTTTTCCGGTGGCGATTCGGGGTATTCGACATCCGCCACGAAGGGCGCCTTGTCGGACGCAAAATCGACGATACGAAACCGCTGCAGGCCTTCAGCCACGAACTGGATCTGTCCATCGCCGCGCACCGGATGATGCATCCTCACCACGGTCCCGATTCGTCTGAAATCCGCCGGCTGCGGCAGGTCACGGTCCGGGGTGTTGGCGTAAACCAGCCCGACCAGATGGTGCGGTGTATTGCCTACGCGCTCGATGGTTTCGCGCCAGAGCGACTCTGGCAGGACCAGCGGCATGGATTGCGCCGGCAGAAAAGGGCGCGCCGGCAACGGCAGCAGCAACAATTTGCCTGGCAGGGTGTCGCGCAGTCTGGCGGGAACCTGCAGCACGGGCCCACTGGTCACGCCTGTCGCTTCAGAATCGGGGGATGTCATCGGTGTCCTCAGCGCTCGCGCCGATTGCGCGTACCACCGCAAATGCGGCCCCCGGGCAGAATTTCAAGCGCCCGACTGCGCGGCACCAGCGATTGCTGATAAGGCATCCAGTGTCGAGGTCGCGCTATCGAAGCGCTCGGCAGGCAGTTTCGCCAACAGCCGCTCGAGCACTGGCTGAAATGCCGCCAGCCTTTTCGGCAGCTGCGGCTTCAGCGGCAGCTGCATCGGCTGCGGCTTGCTCTGCTACGGCCTTGGCTTCTTGAGCGGGCTTGTAGCTGAATTGGTAATA
>JAURHQ010000178.1 GCA_030833185.1 Gammaproteobacteria bacterium
AGAAGTAGGTGCCCTTGGCGTCCGGTGCCTTGGTCACCGGATCCAGCACGCCGGCGATTGGCGTGGTGGCGGCATAAACGCCGTCGTGCGTCGGGATGAGCGGGCCGGTGCCCAGCACCGGATCCTGCGGGTCGAAGAACCAGCACGCGCCGGCCTTGCCGTCGACACCACCCTGCACGCCGTTGCCGGTCGCTTTCTTCAGCCGGATCGGAATGCTGTAGTGCTCGCCAGCGGTTTCCCAGAACGCGTCTTTCAGCACCGCCGCGCCGCCGCGGTTGTAGCCGGCGCCGCCGGTATCGGTGACGTATTCCTTGCGCATCAGGAGCACCGGCGAGTCCTGCTCCATGGCCTCGGTCGAGGGGTCAAGCCCGTTGACCATGTAAGGCACCATGTAGGAGTCGCCGTCGTGGCTGCGGTCCGCGCCCCAGGGGCCGTGCTCGCCGCCGACATTGCCGATGTTCTGCCAGGGCGTGCCGCTCGCGTTCACGCCGTGCGAGTTATGCACGCAGACCGTGCCGTAGTCGCCGCCAAAGGCCACATCGCCCATCACCGCGCCCAGCTCGCGCAGGATGGCGGAGAGCAGCGCGGAGGAGATTTCCCAGTACAGCATCACCGCGCCCGCCGGCGGCAGGGCGGACATGATGGTGCCCGGCGGCACCACGATGTCGATCGGACGGTACGAGCCGGAGCTGAACGGCGTTTCGCGGTCCAGCAGCAGCTTGAAAGCGGCGCCGACCGCGGTCTTGGCATCCAGCGGACCGGCGTTGATGCAGGTGCGGGCCTGCCGCGACGAGCCCGAGAGGTCGACCTCGACCCGGCTGCCGCGCTTTTCGATTTTGGCGCGCACGACGATGGGTTCGTCGTCGCCCACGCCGTCGGCGTCCAGCGGCTCTTCCATTTCGTAGGTGCCGTCCGGCACGCGGCTGATGGCTTCGCGCATGGCTTCAGCGGACACGTCGCAGCAGTAACGCAGCGTGCCGCGGAAGGCCGCCTCGCCGTAGCGCTCGATGCTTTCCATGATCAGCTTCTCGCCGAGACGCAGCTGCTCGAACATCGTCATGAAGTCCGGCTGCAAAAGCTGCGCGAAGCGGGTGTTGTCGAACACCAGACTAAACGTGGACCGCACCGGCTTGTTGTCGCGGAACAAAAGCATCGGGCCCAGCACCAGGCCGTTCTCGTAGACGTTGGCCTTGACCGCGCTGAAGCCGCCGGGGGTGATGCCGCCCATGTCGAGCTGGTGCGCGCGCACGTTCACGAACGCAATCGGTTTGCCGTTCCAGAACACCGGCCGGATGAAGCAGGTGTCGTTGACGTGAGTCCCGACGCGGTAGGGGTCGTTACATAGCAGCACGTCGCCCGGGCGGAGATTTTCCACGCCGTATTCTTCGACCGTGTTGCGCACGGCGTCTTCCATGGTGCCCAGAAACACCAGCAGCGCGCAGGACACCGCCGGCATCGGGTAGTCCATGTCCGGCGGGCCGGAGACGGTAATCGCGAAGTCGTACCAGTCGCGAATAATCGGCGAGAAGGCGCTGTACGACAGGCCCGTGCTCATGTGCTGCACGACGTAGCGCAGCCGGTTCGACAGCACGATGGCGGTGAAGCGGTCGCAGTCGTAAATCTCGCGAAACTGGGCTTCGGTCAAATCGCGCAGACGGGGCGCGTCTTGCGGGGTGGCCACAGCCGGGGTAGCGGTAGTGAGGCTCATGTGGATACTCCTCAGGCCTTGCGGTTGATCGTGATTTCGCCGTAACCGCCGACCGTGCCGAGCTGGTTACGCGTGATGTAAGTGGTGGACAGCGCCTCGCGGATGATCGCCGGGCCCATCACCACGTCGCCGGCGCAGAGGTCTTCGCGGCGGTAGATCTGCGCGATTTCCTCCTGATCCGAGACATAGCGCAGCACGCTGCTGCCGACCGGTTTCAGGGGCTCGCTGCCGCGGGCTTTAAGCGGCGGATAGCTGACCTTGGCGGTCTTGACCACCGCGCGCACGCGGTAGGTCACGCCCTGTACCGGAATGGCCTCGAAGCGATTGCCGTTGCGGGCGGCATAGGCGTCGTGGAAGTTCTTGATCATCTGACGGATGGCGGCTTCATCAATCCGTCCGTCGGGCACAGCGACAAACGGCGTTTCCCAGGTCTGGCCGACGAGCTGGGCGTCGAACGAGCGCTGCGTTTCAATCTCCTGACCCGCCGCCAGACCGGCGCGCATCTGGGCCTCCATCTCGCTGAAGATGGCGTCGATGCCGGGCGCGACGTCGGGCGTGAGGATCTGATAGGCGCTGCGGCTTAGCGTGTAGGCCTGATCGCCGCTCAACAGTCCCAGCGCCGAGAACAACCCCGGATGCGGCGGCACGATCACGCTTTTCACGTGGACCAGATCGGCCAGCGCCGGCAGCACCAGCGGACCCGCCGCGCCAAAGGCCATCAGCGCGTAGTCGCGCGGGTCTATGCCGTATTTGACCGCGATGTTGAAGATGCCTTCGGCGATGTTGTTAAGCCCGATGTCGTAGGCGTAACGCACGCGGGCATCGAACGGCAAGGGCGTGTCGAGTTGCTCGAAAGCGCGGCGCGACAGCGCCAGATCGAGCTTCATCTTGCCGCCGGCAAAACCGTCCGGGTCGAGGATGCCGGCCAGCAGGTTGATGTCGGTCATGGTGGGCGCGGTGCCGCCCCGGCCGTAGCAGGCCGGGCCGGGCAGGGCGCCGGCGGACTCCGGACCGACCTTGATGTCGCCGCTCGAGGAAATGGCCACGATGCTGCCGCCGCCCGCGCCGATGCTCGAAATGTCGTTCGATAGCGCGTTGACGATGAGGTCGTGTTCCAGCTCGAAGGTGGTGTTCACGAACGGCTGGCCGTTGGTCACCAGGCTGATGTCGCAAGAGGTCCCGCCGACGTCGGCGCACAGCAGGTTGGGCTGATTGATCACAGCGCCAAAATGCGCGCTGCCCACCGTGCCGGCGGCGGGACCCGCGAACACAATCTTGAACGGCGCGGCCATCGCGGCGGCGGCGGGAATAAGGTTCGCGGTGCAGTCGGCAAAGTTGAGTTGGCCAACAAAGCCCGAGCCGCGCAAACCCTCGTCCAGCCGCTGCGAATAGGTGTCGTAGATGATCTTCATGAACACATCGACCAGCGTGGTCGAGGCCCGCGCGTATTCCTTGGCCAGCGGCGAGATTTCGCTGGAAACGGAGCAGGGAATGTCCCCCAGCTCTTCGCGCACCAGTTCGCGCAGACGCGCTTCGTGTACGGCATTGGTATAGGCGTGGAGCAGGCAGATGGCGATGCCTTCCACGTTGCAGCGTTTCAGCACGCGCAGCTCTTCGCGGGCCTGCGCTTCGTCCAGCGGGATGAACACGCTGCCGTCGGCCTTCAGGCGCTCGACGATGCCCCGGCGCAGATACCGCGGCACCAGCGGGCGGTCGGCGTCGCCGAAGGTGCGGCGCCAGCTCGGGTCGGTCAGCGCGGTGACCGGCCGCCAGGTGCGACCCACGTCCGGCACATCGCGATGGCCCTCGGTGGTGAGAAAACCAATCTTTGGCAGCGAGCGGGTGATGATCGCGTTCAGTCCGTGGGTGCTCGCGTGGTTGAACACCGGGCAGTCGGCCACGCCCAGTTCGTTCGCGCCCTCAATCACGCCTTTTTCCACTTCGCCCACGCGGGTCGAGACCTTGGCGGTGAAAATCTTGCCGTCCTTCACCGCGACCACGTCGGTAAACGTGCCGCCTACGTCGACGGCCATCATGCGTGCATCTCCACGCCGTCTTCGAGTTGGTCGGTCAGCAGCGAGACAAAGCCGAGCCGGGTCCATTTTTCGCGGCTGTGCGAGGCGAGGCAGCTCTGGCATTTCACCACCATGTACCAGCCGCCTTCGGACAATACGGGATAGCGCATCAGGTGTTCGGCGCCGCATTCGGCGCAGCTGCCTTCCACCGGCTCGCGGGCTTGCCGCGGGGTCGGATCGAGAGGGCGCGGGAACAGGAAATTGCTCATGGATGAAAGGTCTCCTCGGGACGGGCGGCGCGGGCCGCAATCTGGTCGGTAAACGTCTGTACTCGGGCATCGTCTGGCCTTGCCGCGCGGGCCGTTTGGAATGGCTGCCTGCGGTTCCGTTGACGCTCGCGTGCTAGCGCAATGAACGGCCTTTGATGCCGGAACAGGCGGTGACCATGACAGAGTTCGATTCCCCGATCAAAGTCAGGATGGCGCCCTGCGGCTAGCGCGGGCTGCTAACCCGGTTCACGTCTGGAAGGCGCAGCGCAGCAAGAAAATGCCGGCAGGCGCGAGCGCCTCCGCGCTGCCCACGTGGCTCGCGGAAGTTCGTCCTTTGTCCTGTTCGCGATGGCCGAAGCAGAAGCGCATCGGACTAGCGATTGCGGGCGATGACGTCGGCTTGTAGCGCCTGCTGGAACGCCGATGCGGAGGTGCCGTTTATCGCCCGTGCCCGCTGCGATTCGACGCGCGCTCAGGCCCTCAGATCCGCCAGAGGATGCGCCGCTGCGGACCACGGACTGTGGAGGAAGCCGTCTATCCATGCGGGCGTGACGGCTGCGACCGAGTTCGGCTGCCAGTGCGGATTACGGTCTTTGTCGATCAGCAGGGCGCGGATCCCTTCGGCAAGGTCTGGCCGCGCGGCGCAGGTAAGCGCGGCGACCAGCTCGGCGCGGAAGACATCCGCCAGCGAGGCCTTGGCCAGCTGCTGCTGCAGGGCGATCGACAGCACGGCAGTTGTCGGGCTGCCGGCGGCAAGCGTCGCCGCCGCCCGCGCAAACCACTCGTCGCGCCCGGCAAGACCGGCGATGCCGGCCACGATTGCGCCGACTTCAGGGCCGGCGCAGGCGGCGTTGATCGTCTCCAGCGCCGTGGCGAGCGGTCCGGGCGCGCTGTGGCGGGCGAAGCGCGCCAGCAGATTGTCCAGCAGCGCGCCGTTAGAAAGCGCCTCGTGGCTCCAGTGCGTGGCTTCGATGGCGGCCAGCACGGCGGGCTTGTCGGCGTGCGCAATCTCGACGTCGGCCAGGCCGGCAAAAATGGCGTCCGGTGCATTCAGCTGCGCGGCGGTCAGCGCCAGAAAAATCCCCGTGCGACCGGGCGCGCGCGACAAAAACCAGCTGCCGCCGACGTCCGGAAAGAGGCCGATGTTGATTTCGGGCATCGCGAGGCGCAGCCGGTCGGTCACCACACGGTGGCTGCAGCCGGCCATCAGCCCCATGCCGCCGCCCATCACCACCCCGTGCCCCCAGCACAGCAGCGGCTTGGGATAGTGATGCAGGAAATAGTCGAGGCGATATTCGCGCGAGAAAAAGTCCAGCGCATAGCGGTTGGCGGTGATGTCGTCGCGGGCGTCGCTGGCGTGGTGCGCAAGGCAGGCGGCGTGGAGTTCGGTCAGGTCGGCGCCGGCGCAGAAGGCGCGATCGCCGGCACCTTCCAGCAGCACCAGCGCGATCCGCGGGTCGCTGGCCCAGGCCTGTAGCTGCGGCCACAGCAGATCGATCATCGACAGCGTCAGCGAGTTCAGCGACTTCTCGGCGTTCAGCCGCGCCACGCCAAGGTAGCGCCCGTTGGTGAGAGGACGTTCTTCAAACAGCACGGGCGAGGCATCGGTCACGGCGCAATCCTTCAGTTGGTGGGCGGGCAGGCCGCGATTCTAGCGGCGTCGCGGCGGGCGCGCCTGCGGTGCGGCGGCAAGTTGGCGCTGGGGCAAGAGGCCGGCCAGTTCCTCGGCGCTGAGGTCGCGCCAGTGGCCGGGCTTCAAGGTGCCCAGCTTGATGTTGATGATGCGCACGCGGCGCAGGCGCTGCACTTCAAACCCGAAATGCTCGCACATCCGCCGGATCTGCCGGTTGAGGCCCTGGGTGAGGATGATCCGAAACCGCTGCCGGTCGGTTTTGAACACTTCGCAGGGCCGCGTGCGGGTGCCCAGGATGGGGACGCCGGCGGCCATGCCGCTGATGAACGCTGGCGTGACCGGGCGATCTACCGTGACTTCATATTCTTTCTCGTGGTGGTGCTCGACCCGCAGGATCTCGTTGACGATATCGCCGTGCGTGGTCAGCAGGATGAGCCCTTCCGAATCCTTGTCTAGCCGGCCAATCGGAAAGATGCGCGCGGGGTGGCGAATGAAGTCGATGATGTTAGTGGGGTCGCGCCGGTCGGTGGTGCAGGTCACGCCGACTGGCTTGTGGAGCGCGATGTAGACCTGCTTGCGCCGGGTGTTGATGCGGCGGCCTTTGACCAGCACCTCGTCGCCTTCGTTGACCGCGGTCCCAAGGCCAGCGATTGCGCCGTTCACCCGCACCTGACCGGCGGTAATGAGGGCATCGGCTTCGCGTCGCGAACACAGGCCCGAGTCGGCAATGAACTTGTTGAGGCGAAGGGCGGAGACCATGCGGCGGATTATAGAGACCGTGACCCCGCGCAGTGATAGGGCTGATTTCATTGCCCGCGCTGGGGTTTCGTTATTCAATGCAGATGTCGCCCCGCGCGGCATTCCCGGCGCCAGCGCGCGTCCACGGTCACAGGCAGCAGTAAGGAGTAGCGCGATGCGCGAAGAACACAGCGACATCGTCGTCATCGGCAGCGGCTTTGGCGGCTCGGTCGTTGCGGCCCGGCTGGCGGAGGCGGGCCTTGGGGTCACGCTGCTCGAACGCGGGCCCTGGCGCGATACCGTGCCGGTTCGTTCCATGGGCATCACGCAGCGTTCGCCGCTGCCGCGCGGGGGGCAGTTGTTGACGCGCCTGCTACGTGGCATCGGCAGCAATCGCCTGCCCGGCGGGCGCATCGGGCTCAGCAAACACGGGCTGTTTGAACTCTTTTTTGGCGATGGCGCCACCATCGCCTGCTCCTCGGGCGTGGGCGGCAGCGGCTCCTCCTCCTCCCCATCCCCGTGGCTGCTGCCGCTGCTGCTGCGCCTGCGGCTGCCCTTATGGCGGCATCCCTCTGCGCCTCCACCTGATGGTGCAGGTGCACCAAACTGGCCCGTGCACTGCGAATGGCGCCCCCCACGGCCTCCTGCACGGCGCAGGTGGGGCATCGGAAGGCTAGGAGTGCCTTTTTCATTTCCTTGCGGGCCAGCCCCACGGGGAAGCCCACGCAGTCGTAGTGGTGGGGGGCCTTGCAAGCGGGGCACTGC
>JAURHQ010000179.1 GCA_030833185.1 Gammaproteobacteria bacterium
GTAAAACGCCACCACATCACGCAGTTTGGTCAGCGCGCCGTTGTGCAGCCAGGGGCCGGTGACCGCGACGTTCCGTAGCGATGGCACCTTGAAGGCACCGCAGAAGGTGGACGGATCAACACCCGCTGGCGCGCGTGCGGCGAGTCCGGCTTGTTCGCACAGTCCCAGATCTGCGCGGGCTTCCTCACCCGGCCGCGCAACGATCTGCGGATTTTTCGGGCCGCCCAGCGCGTCGTAGGTGTAATCGGTGAACAGCCAGTCGGCCGGCGTTCTGGAGTCGACCTTGCCCACATGGCAGGCCAGGCAATTGCCCTTTTCGGGATCCTTGAACAGTTCGAAGCCCCGCGCCTCCTGCTCGGACAAGGCCGCCGTGCCGCGCAGATAGTCGTCGAACCGCGAGGCAAAAGGATGAAACCTGGCGCTGCCCTCAAACGCCGCGGTGGCCTGCGCCAGTTTGACGAAGGCTTGCGCGGGATCATCAAACACCGCATCGCCGTAGACCTCACGCACCAGTCCGGCATAACTGCCTTTGCGCACGGCAGCCACGACGGCGTCTTTCGAGCCCGCATTCATTTCGTGCGGGTCGAGGAGCGGCATGGCGAACTGCTCGACCAGATCCCCTGCCCGTCCGTCCAGAAACTGCCCGCCCACCGGGATGTGCTCCGTTTTACCCGTTGCCTCGTCACGCTCCGCCACGAAACTGAACGGCGGTGTGAACGAGGCATACATGATGGAAGGCGTGTTCCGTCTGCCGAGCGCGCCGTGCGGTGCGCCGCGGGCGAGCGCGGGCACGGCCGAACCGTTATTGCCCTGAAACGCCTGGGCCGGGTTGTGGCAGGACGCACAGGCAACCCCGGGCGGATTCGACAGGCTGGCGTCGTGAAAAAGTTGTTCACCCAGGCGTTCGAGCGGGCTTAATTCGGCGGCGTTTGTCGGCATTGCGGCGGTCACGCCGGCGAGCGTCATCAGCAGGGCCAGGGCCAGCGTGAGGCCCGGGGGGCGACGGCCCTCGGGACGCGGGAGCAAGCCGCGGACGGCCACATAAAAGGCAAGGCGCGAGGGCATCAGCGGATTCGCTCTCATTTTCCGAAATGAGAATAAATCCTATTTGCCTCAGAAAGGAAAGGCAAGCCGCGGCGCCGCCCCCGGTCGCCCTGCGCGTTCGCAGCGTCCAATTTACTTTCAGGAAATTGCCTACACCCCGGCGCGAAAGCTGCCTTGGGAGGATCCCTTGATTACCAAGCGTCGTCGTTGCTCGACAAACTCATCCGCAGATTCCTCGCCGATGGCGACTCAGGAGCAAAACACGCCTCATGCCTGCCCCTGTGAGTATGGCGGCCGCATTAGCAAGCATTGCGTGCGCTGAGCCTTGGACACTGCACCTGCTATTGCACGCCTATGCTCGGCGCCACAGCTTGAACCGCCGCACCTCGCCTCGCACACTCAACTCAGTTAAATGACGTTTGGTCCGTACTCCCTTGCCTACACCGCTCCTCACCCAGCCCGTCCACGCCCTGCTTTGCGGAGCGCGGGATACGGGCGCAGAAATGCTCGACGTCTCCCTCGATCTCGAACGCAGCCAGCGAAGTGTTGTGACAGGTGCCCGGCACTGGTCGCTGGACGGCGTCGACTATCCCTATGCCGAGGTCTGTAAGGCTCGGAGCATCTACTACTGGACGGGCGAGGACTTCGCCCCGCTGCAGCGCTATGGCAGCGCGCTCATCAAACTGGTGCCCACCGCGTGGGGCGCACCCACATTCGAGATTGACGGCATCAAGATGCTGCCCAGTGCAGAGATATCGCCGTATGAGGACGCCGCACGCAAAGTTGCGCTCATCGCGCCGCGCGGCAAGCGGGTGCTTGATTGCTGCGGGGGGCTTGGTTATTTCGCGGCTTGTTGCCTCCAAGGCGGGGCCAGCGAAGTGCAGTCCTTCGAGAAAAACGAAGAGGTGCTTTGGCTGCGGCAGCACAATCCATGGTCGCCCGTCACCGCCCCGACCCTGCGCCTGACGCAGGGCGATATTGCGCAAGAAATCACAAGGCTCGACGACCGTACCTTTGACGCCATCCTCCACGACCCACCCCGCTTCGGCATCGCCGGCGAGCTTTATGCGGAAGCCTTTTATCGCGAACTGGCGCGCGTGCTGCGTCCTGGCGGTCTGCTATTTCATTACACCGGCACGCCGAACAAGCTGACCTCCGGGCGGGATGTACCGCGCGAAGTTGCCAAACGCCTGCAGCGGGTGGGTTTCGAGGTCAAGCCGATAGGCGACGGTCTGCTCGGGCGCCGCCGCTAAGGCGGGTCGCGCAGCGCTTAGCGGCAAAAAGCGGGATCAGGACGCCGGGTAGCGCGCCTTCAGCGCACTGTAAATCTGCTCACGAAAGTCCGGTGCATCCGCATCGAGCGCGGCTAGCACCTCGACGAGATGTTCGTTGTCTTCGCGCCCCGCCCAGACCTTCACGTAGCTGCCGTCGCGGTAGCCGTGGTCCTGCCGGAAAAAATTGAGCACGTTCTTGCCGAGATAGGCGCGAAAGAGATCGTCAAAGTCGCGCCCGATGTCCTGCAGCAGGACGGGGATCAGGCCCACCGCAAACTCACGGCGGTCGACCGCCGCGGCGGCAAGGTGTTCGACATCATTCAGGAAACCGGCGGTGGCCGGCGGGTTTAGCCACTCGGCCGCGATCTGCGCGCCGGCGGCGGCAAAGTCGCGCGCGGGGGTTATGCGCATGCTGAGTCCGAAGTGCCAGATGTCGACGATTTCAAGCATCACCTGCTCGACGTCGCGGCTGGCTGCTTTCCACCATTTCCAGCCGCCGTAGTGGTCCATCAGTTCAGCGCATTCAATCCACACCGCGCGATACCACTCGCGCTCGCGGAGCAGCCAGTCGGCGTCCACCCGGGCGTTCATCTCATCCTGCAGGTGCAGCATCGCGGCCGCCTTCGCGGCCAGCGAGTCGAGCAAACGCCCGGTTGGCGCCTCCGTCACCGGAATCCCTTATTCGGGGAGGAAGGTGAAGTTGTCGCCGTCGCGCTTCACGCGCACCGCGTGCGGCGGCGGGAAGTGGGCCGGCATGAGCAGCGCGTTCTTCTCGACGCAGTGTTCCATCAGCTTGCGACGGGTCTTGCCCGACTGCACCGGGTCCAGACAGAAGCCGCTGCTCCACTCGGGCCGCAGAATCTGGATGGGCGAATGCAGGGTATCGCCGGCGAACAGCGCGTGCTGCCCCTTGCTTTCCACTTCCAGCACGATGCTGCCGCGGGTGTGGCCAGGCGCCAGCTTGATCAGCATGTTGTCGTTCAGGGCGTGGTCGCCGTGGACCATTTCGGCCTGACCGGCTTCAACCACCGGCAGCACGCTGTCTTCAAACACGTTCTGGTTGATTTCGAGCTCCACGTGGTCGGCTTCGGCCGGATTCCACATGTCGAATTCCTGCTTGCTGAAGATGTATTTGGCCTTGGGGAAGGTCGGGACCCACTTGCCGTTCTTCAGCTGGGTGTTCCAGCCGCAATGGTCAACGTGCAGGTGGGTGCACATCACGATATCAACGTCTTCCGGACGCACGCCGGCAGCGGCGAGGCGTTCGAGGTAGGGGGTGTTCAGGTGGTGGGCAAGCTCGAAGGAGGGACGCTCCTTGTGGTTGCCGTTGCAGGTGTCGATCAGGATGACCTGATTGCGGGTCTTCACGATCCAGGTGTGGATGCTGAGCTTGAGCCCGCCGGTCACCGGGTTGCGGCAGAAGGGCTCGATCAGCGACTTGTTGGCTTCCAGCAGCGCCGGGTCGTGATTCGGCACCAGCAGTTCGGGCGGAAATCCGTCGTCGACCGGCACTTCGATCGCGACATCAATCGCGATATCTCCAAGCATGCGCTTGCTCATGGCTATTCTCCCCTGTGAGTTTTCTGAAATACGCCACCGCATGGCGCGGGGGCATCTTAACCAATCGACCCGGCTTTGGCAGCGTCAGGCCTGTCCCCCGTTCAGGGCAAAAAATCGCTGCACGTCGGCCAGTTCGCGGGTTTGGGGCATCGGCGGCAGGGATTTGAGAAAGGTCTTGCCGTAGCCGCGGCTGCGCAGCCGCGGATCGCAGAGCACCAGCACCCCCCGGTCGGCGACGTCGCGGATCAAGCGCCCGGCGCCCTGCTTCAGCGCGATCACCGCCTGCGGCAGTTGCAGCTCGCCAAAGGCGCTCCGCCCTTCGGCGGTCAGGCGCTGGCTGCGGGCGCGGGCCACCGGGTCGTCCGGCGGCGCGAAGGGCAGTTTGTCGATGATGACGCAGGACAGCGCCTCGCCGCGCACGTCCACGCCTTCCCAGAAAGTCGAGGTCCCGAACAGCACGGCGTTGCCCAGCGCGCGAAACTCCGCAAGCAGCCGCGCGCGCGGTGATTCGCCCTGGACCAGCACCGGCCAGGGCAGCCGGCTACGCAGGCGCTGGGCGCAATACTCGAGCGCGCGGTAGCTGGTGAAAAGGAAAAACGCCCGCCCACGGCTCGCGGCCAGCACCTGCTCGGCATGGTCACAAATCAGCGGCAAATAGCGCTCATCGCCCGGGTCGACCCCGATTTGCGGCAGATACATCAAGGCCTGTCGGGCGTAGTCGAAAGGGCTTTGCCAGACCGCTTCTGTGGCGTCGGTAATCCCAAGCTCGCGACAAAAGTGATTCAGGCTGCTGCCGACCGCCAGCGTACCGGAGCAGAACACCCAGGCCGCCGGGTAGCTTTCCAGCCGGCTCTGAAACCGCTCCGCGACCGACAACGGCGTGACGAGCAGCACAAAGCCGCGGGCACTGGCTTCAAGCCAGCGCACGGACTCTTGGTCGTCTTCCAGCAGGCACTCGCGGAAGCGCGCCGCGAGCTCCCCGCCCCGCCGCTCGCAGGCTTCGAGTTCTTCGCCGCGCTCGGCGGCGAGCGTCAGCTGCGCGTTAAGGCTGGCGAGCCGCCCGGCCAGTGTCTCCAGCAACTCACGCAGCACCGGGTGGGCCGTGAGCAGGGACTCTGACTGCTTGCCGCTGAACTGCGCCAGCGCCTCTACCGCCTGCCCCACACCCTGCTCGAGCAGGCGGGCCGCGTCGCGCAGATCCGGCATGTCAGCCGCTTCGTCACGCGCCGCGCGCTCGCTGTCGCGGGCCAGTTCGCGCAGTTGGCGGGCGGACAGGGTCTGGCCAAAGGCATTGGCGGCGAGGTCGGGCAGCTGATGCGCTTCATCGATCACCACGCACTGCGCGGTCGGCAGGATTTCGCCGAAGCCGGCATCGCGCAGCGCCATGTCGGCAAACAGCAGATGGTGATTGACCACCACCACATCCGCCGCCACCGCGCGGCGGCGCGCTTCTTTCACGTGGCAGTCGTCGATCATCGGGCAGCGCTGGCCCAGACAGTTTTCAACGGTCGAGGTGACATGGGGCCAGAGCGCGGAGTCTTCCGGCACCTCGGAAATCTCCGCAATGTCGCCCAGCACCGTCTCACGACTCCAGGCCGTGACCCGCGCGAGTTCCTGCTGCTCGCGCACGCCCAGCAGCGGGTCGCCGGCGGCGCGGTCCATGCGGTACAGACAGAGGTAGTTGGCGCGCCCCTTGAGCAAGGCAATGCTGGCGTCGCTTTTCAGCGCCTTGCGCACCCGCGGCAGGTCAACGTGGTAGAGCTGGTCCTGCAGCGTGCGGGTGGCGGTAGACAGAATGGTGCGGGTGCCGGCCATCAGCGCGGGCACCAGATAGGCGAAGGTTTTGCCGGTGCCGGTACCCGCTTCACAAACCAGCCGGGCGTGGGCGTCGATGGTTGCCGCTACGCGGTCGGCCATTTCCTGCTGGGCCGCGCGCGGCTGAAAGCCGTCGATCACGGCGGCGACCGGGCCGCCGGCGGCCAGCGCGTCGCCCGGATTCAAGCGGGGTCGATCCCGGTGGGCAGTTCGTCGTCGCGCGACCAGGCCATGCGCCCGATGCGCTGGAATTTAGGGATGGTCAGCGTCCCGCGCTTATTGGATTTGGATTCATCGAGCGCCTCTTCCACCGCCTCGCGGCTGGCCTCGTAAATGGCGAAGGGCTCGTAGTTATCGTCCAGCAGCACCAGCAGCAGGGCTTCCCAGGGCTTGTCGACCTTGAGTTCGCCCATCCGGTGCGCGCTTTTGATTTCGTCGAACACCACCCGGGCTTTGATTTGCAGGCGCTGGACGCGGCCGTCGGGGAGTTGCCGGGTGGCATCGTGCCCCCCCTGCGGCTCGTTGGCAGGCGAAAGCCCCAGCAGGCGAATGGCGTCGTTGATGGCGATCTCGCCGCTGATGGGCAGGGTCTTGCCGGTCGCACGCCGGTAGTCGGCGGCCAGTCGGCGGGCCTGGGCCATCAGTTTGTCGACTACGTAGACACTCACGCGACGGGCATTCCGAGGTCAGATTAAGTTCGGATTATAAGCCGATGATCTTCATATACCAGCGCCCCGCTGCATCGCGCGCGGCGCTAGATGAGGTCGCGACCAAAAGCCATGACCGGCGATAGATCAGTCGCGCCCAGCGCCAGCATCAGCAGGCGATCAATGCCCAGCGCGACACCGGCACAAGGCGGCAGGCCACTGTCCAGCGCCGCCAGCAGCTGCTGGTCCAGCAGCGGCGGCGGCAGGCCGCGTGCCGCGCGCAAGGCCGCTTCGTGCGCAAACAGGGCCGCCTGCGTCTCGGCATCGGTCACTTCGTGATAGCCGTTGGCCAGTTCCACCCCGTCGATGATGAGTTCGAAGCGCTCGGCGACCGGCGGCGCGCCCGGGCGGACGCGGGCATAGGCCCGCTGCTCGAGCGGAAAGTCGTAAAGAAACGCTGCCTGCCCTGACCCCAGCCCCAGTCGCACCAGATGTTCGAGCAGAAAATCGAGCAGCAGCACCCGGTCGGCGGCGTCGGCCGGCGACAGCACGGCGCCTTCGCCGCGGGCGAAGTCGGCAAGCGTCGCGGTGTCGGCAAGATGCGGATCGGGACAGGCGAGGCGCGCGGCCAAGGCCGCCACGGTGAGGCGTTCGAGCGACCGCTGCGGCAAGGCAAAGCCGACGATGAGCGCGACTTCGTCCATCAAGCGGTGATGATCAAAGCCCAGACGGTAGAACTCGAGCATCGTGAACTCGCCGCGATGCAGCCGGCTTTGTTCTTC
>JAURHQ010000017.1:0-258 GCA_030833185.1 Gammaproteobacteria bacterium
GTCAACGCCGTGGTCGAAACCTATCCCGATCGCATCGACGCGCTGGATGAAACCACCCTCGGCGCGGGTCCGCTGCGCGGCGTGCCGTTCCTGATGAAGGATGTGTTTGGCCACGAGGCGGGTCGGCGTATCGAATTTGGCAGCCGGCTCTGCGCAGGCATGACGGTGGAAGTCGAAACCGCCTACTGCCGACTGGTGAAGGCCGCGGGGCTCAACATCATCGGCCGTTCGGCGGCGCCGGAATATTCCATGGCCGGC
>JAURHQ010000017.1:268-33351 GCA_030833185.1 Gammaproteobacteria bacterium
AGGCGCGCTCTACGGCAATACCTCGACGCCCTGGCGGCAGGGCTACAGCGCCGGCGGCTCGACCGGCGGCGGCATGGCGGCGGTGGTGGCCGGCATGGTGCCGGTGGCGCACGGTTCGGACATCGGCGGCTCGTTGCGCATTCCGGCGAGTTTCTGCGGCGGCGTTGGCCTCAAGCCTTCGCGCGGGCGGGTGTCGTTCGCGCCCAACGTGGACGAAGGCGGTTACGGCCTGTCGCAAAACTTTGTGCAGACCAAAACGCTGCGCGACACCGCGCTGCTGCTCGACTGCCTCGCCGTGCCGCAGCCGGGCGATCCGTTCTTGATTCCGCGACCCGCAATGTCCTATCTCGAATTGCTGAATGCGCCAGCGCCGCGCCTGCGCATCGGCTGGTCGACCGCACCGCTGGCCGGCGTCACCACCGATCCGCAGGTGGCCGCCGCAGTCGCCCGCACCGCGGCACTGCTCGCCGAGATGGGCCATACGGTGGAGGAATACGACCTGCCCTTCGACGGCCTTGCCGCCATGCGCGCGATGCTGGACGTGTGGTTTTTTGGGCTGGACGTGCGGCTGGACGCTTACGCCCGCCGCACCGGACGCAGCGTGGACGAGACCACGGTCGAGCCGGTGATTCTCAAAGCCTACGACTATGCGCGCGGCATCAGCGCCGCGCAGTTTCTGCCGGCAATGGGCGCGCTCAACGCCGCGCGTCGCGCGCTGGGGGCGTTTTTTACGCGCTATGACGTCTGGCTTACCCCCACCACCGCACGGCCCGCCGAGTCCTGGGGACGCTACAACCTGGGTCGGGCGGATGTGGGCTTCGACGCCTTGGCGCCGCAGATTTTTGCCCCGGTTTGCCAATACACCCTGCCGCACAACCTGATGGGCACGCCGGCGCTGTCCTTGCCGCTGGCGGCCACCGCCGACGCGCTGCCGATAGGCGTGCAGCTCGCCGCTGGTCCGGCGCAGGAGCATGTGCTGCTGCAACTTGGCGGCGCGCTGGAAGCGGCGCTGCCCTGGCGGCAGCGCGTGCCGCCGCTCCACGTGAGCCGGGCGGGCTAGCCGCCTAGCCGGAGAACGAAAACACCGTATAGCCAACGCCCGCAGTCGCCACCAGGGCCAGCCACAGCACATCGCCCACGCTAAGGTTGCCAGCATTCGTCGCGCCGTCGCGCGCGGCCAGCGCGCGCTCGCGGTGAATCAAAAACGCGGGGAAAGCCGCGCTGATCGCGATAAACACGCTGGCCAGCACATAAATCCACACGTGGCGCATCCCGAGTCGCCGCGCTTCCAGCAGCATCCAGCACAGCGCCACAAAGCCGAACAGCAGGATGTCGACCGTGATTGATCGTGTCGCCGGATTGGCCAGCGTGTCCTGCCAGAACTGCAGATTGGCCGCCAGCAAACCCTGATTGAAATAGTGCAGGTTGTGGCTCCAGGTGCCGAAGAGCGCGATGAGTCCGGCCAGCGCATAGACGATGCAAAGTATCTGACGTGAAACAGTCATGAGCATTTCCTCTTGCCGTCGTGTTAACCCGTGGCGCTAGAGCGCGCGCGGCGCGCGCGGGGTTTCTGGCACCGGATAACCCGCCGCTGCGAAGGTCTTGACGATCGCGCGGTGGGTGTCGAAGTAGACCTGCCAGTAGTGTGCGTCCGCCGTGCAGGGGCGTACTGCGAGCACCGGGCCTTCTGGTGAGAGCGACAGGATATCCACCACCGGTGCCGGCTCTGGCAGCACGTTGGGGATGGCGCGCAGCGCGGCTTTCAGGCGTTCAATGGCCTCCAGCGGGTCCACGCTATTGGCGATTTTCGCGGTGCAGTCGACGCGCCGGTAAGGCAGGGTGGAGTAGTTCTGGATGATTTCCGAAAAAATCTTGCTGTTGCCCACCAGCGTCAGCACGTTGTCGGGCGTGACGATGGCGGTGCCGAACAGCCCGAGTTCCTGCACCGTGCCGCTGACGCCGCCGGCGCTGATCGAGTCGCCCACCTTGAACGGTCGCAACACCTGCATGAAGACCCCGGCGGCAAAGTGCGACAACAGGCCGCCCCAGGCGGTGCCGATGGCCAAACCTGCGCCCGCCAGCAGCGCGGCAAAGGAGGTCGTCTGCACGCCAAAAATATCCAGAATGGCGAGCACCAGCAGAATGTTCAGCGCCACACCCGCGATGGACTTCAGATAGTTGGCGAGGGTGGGATCAACCTTGTTGCCGGCCTTGAGGGCGGCGCCCAGCAGGCGAACGACCACTCCGATCAGCCAGCGGCCCACCAGCCAGACGGCCAGCGCGCTGGCCATCTTGCTCGCGAACTGCACGCCTTCATGGTTGAGAAAACTCCAAACGGTATCGAGATTCATGAGGATTTCCCTGGTCGGTTGAGGGGGGCTCAGGGCCTAGGTCAGCGCGCGCAAACGGCACGGCAGCCCGCGCATCAACCAGGTGCCGAGCACCGGGTCGCAGTCTGCCGGCGCATCACTGGTACAGACGTTGATGTTGGTCGCCAGCACGCCGTAGGGGTCGGCCTCCTCGCCGGTGCCTTCGGGATACCACCAGCGGTCGGCTTCCACCACCGTTCGCGCGACCGCCTTGCTAAGACGGGCACGCTGGCGGACGGCGCCAACGGGCGTGCGGATTTCCACCCAGGCGCCGTCGGCAATGCCGAGGTCTGCCGCAGTATCGGGATGCAGCAGGGCTTCAGGATGCGGGTGATGGGCGCGGTAGCGCGGCAGGTGCTGGGCGTTCTGGTGGAAGCCGTCGATGCGCCGGCCGCCGGTGGTGAGGACGAGCGGCCAGTCGCCGTCGACCCGATCCAGCGCCGTCTGCAGCAGGCTGGGCACCGCCGGTTGACCCCAGTCGGCGAGCAGGCTGGAGGCAAGCTCGACCTTGCCGCTCGGCGTGCCGTAGACGCCGAATGGCGGCAGCGCTTCGTCTGCATGCTCGGGATGGCGCGCGGCGGCGCCGAAGTTAAGGCCGCCGGGCGCGCTGGCGAGCACCGCGAAACTGCGCCCCGTCGGTGCTGCGCACTCGGCGTAGAAGGCTTCTGCTGTGTCCGGCCAGTCACCGGCCTGTCCCAGTCGTCGTCCCAGATCGCGGAAGAGTTCGTAGTCGTTGCGCGCCTCACCGGCGGGCGGCACGACCGCGTGCCCGGCGCCGACGTAGTCGCCGAAGGCGCCCATGAACGCGATGCCGTAGGAGTAATACGGCTTCTCCAGCCAGTGCGCGGCCGGCAGCACGAAGTCGGCGAGGCGCGCGGTAGCGGTCATGAAGAGTTCGTGCACCACCAGCAATTCCAGTCGCTCGTGCTGCAGGGCGCGGGCCACGCGCGCGGCGTCCGGATTGGCGCCCAGCGGGTTGTGGTGCTGCACGATCAGCGCTTTCACCGGATACGGCAGGCCGTGTTCGATGGCGCGCCACAGCGCGGGTTCGTGGGCGGTGGCGGTCCAGCTGAGGATGTCATGCTGGCCGTGCCACACGCGCGCCATGGCCTCGTCCAGCGCCGCATAGCCCGCGCCCGGCCAGGCCAGCGCTTCGCTGCCAAGACGTTCGGCGCGCGCGGCCGGCGGCAGGTGTTGCGCGTCCAGCATCGCGCCGTTGGCGCGCAGGTCGCGCGGCGGCCCACCCAGCTGGTGGCCGCCCGCGCGGCCCAGATTGCCGGTGACGGCGACCAGACAGGCCACGGTGCGGCCGATCTGCAGCGCCGGGCGACCGCCCTGACACAGGCCGTTACCGGCGTGGATCAGCGTGGGGCCGGCGCTGCCAATGAGTTTTGCGGCGGCCTCGAGTGCGCTCGCCTCGACGCCGCAGGCGGCCGTTAAATCGCTAAGCGCATGGCCTGCGAGTTGCCCGCTGAGTTCGGCAAAGCCCAGCGTGTGAGCCTCAATGAAGTCACGGTCGATCCAGCCGTGCGCGATCACGAGCTTCAACAGCGCCAGACCCAGCGCCAGATCGCGGCCCGGCAGCGGCCGCAGCCAGAGATCCGCCTGCGCGACTTCGCGCGTTTGCTGTGGATCGATCACGATGAGCTTGGCGCCCGCCCGACGGGCCTCGCCGATCGCCCGCCACAGCAAGGGCGCCGAGGCCGAGGGCCGCATGCCCCAGACCACGATGCAGCGGGTAAGGCCAGCCACGGGCGGGGTGAAGACGGTCGGGCCCATGCCGTAGGTCAGGGCTTCGGCCAGCGTGATCGGGCCGTAGCAGATCTTGTCCTGACCGCAGCTGTTGGGGCTGCCGAAGCGGTTCATGAAGCGCTCGCCGATGCCCCAGTCGCCGCCACGGAAGGTGCCGTAGCTGTAGGCGAGGCTGCGTTTGCCGTGCTGACCGGTGAGCGTCTCGATGCGGCCCGCGATCTCGTCCAGCGCCTCGTCCCAGTCGACTTCCACAAAACGCCCGGCGCCGCGTGGCCCGACGCGCTTCAGCGGCATCAGCAGGCGGTCGGGCCGGGCGATGAAATCGGCCGCGTCCTTGCCTTTGGGACAGACGTACCCGCGGGAGAGCGGATGGTCCGGATCGCCGCGCAGCGCGGTGACCCGCTCGCCTTCAAGGCGTGCCAGCAGCCCGCACTGCGTGGTGCAGCCGCTGCAGGTGATCGGTCGCTCGTTGGTGCCGGCGGCCAGCGGACTCATGCGCGGCAGGCCTCGGCGATATTGTTCAAACAGCGCTGCATGGCGCGCTCAAAGAGTCGCGCCACCACGAGGCACAGCGGACGCACCAGGCCGTTCCGCGGGTCGATGCGGTAGTGCCAGTCGATGCGAGTGCCCGCCCCGGTCGGGCTGAAGCGCCAGGTCGATTCCATGTTCGTGCAGAGCAGTTTTTGCAGGGTGTTCATTTCGACCATGTCGTAGGCGTGAATCTGCGGCGGCTCGAAACGCAGGATGCGTTCCTTGATCACGCTGCCGTCGGACAACTGCACCCGCCGCAGCGCGCCCGCGCGCATCACGCCGTCGCCTTCGAGGCGGGCCTCGCGGATGCCCGGAATGATGCCCGCGTAGCCGGTGAAGAAACGGGCGAGGTTTTCGACTTTGCCGGCAGCTTCGGTAAACACGGCGTCGGGATGGCCGGCGACGGTAACGCTTGCGTTGACCTCAATGCTCATCGCTCAGGCTCCGGTCGCGAAGAAGGCTCAAGGCTAGTCGGGCGCGGCGGCGACCGCAATCGAGCACCGCATTCAGACCCCGACCGCCGCCACGCTGACCCCGGCCTTGGCCAGCGCGTCACGCAGGCACCGGGCCAGCGCCAGCGCATCGGGCTTGTCGCCGTGGATGCACAGGGTGTCGGCCCGCACCGGCACCTCGCGGCCGCTCAGCGCGCGCACCTTGCCGTCCAGCACCATCGACAACACCTGCGCAACCGATTGCGCGTGGTCCTCGATCAGCGCGCCCGCCTCCCCGCGCGGCGCGAGCGAGCCGTCGTCGAGATAGCCGCGGTCGGCGAATACTTCACTGACCGCTGTGAGGCCGGCGGCTTCGGCCGCTTGCAGCATGAGGCTGCCGGCCAGGCCATAGAACGCGAGCGCGGGATCGAAGTCGACCACCGCGGCCACGATCGCGTCCGCCAGCGCGCGGTCCCGCGCCGCCATGTTGTACAGCGCGCCGTGCGGTTTCACGAAGCGCAGGCGGCCACCGGCCGCGCGCGCAAAGCCGGCCAGCGCGCCGATCTGATGGAGCACGGCCTCGTAGATGTCGTCGTGACTGAGACTCATCGGGCGGCGCCCGAAGCCCGCAAGATCGGGAAACCCGGGATGCGCGCCGACCGCCACGCCCCGCGCCAGCGCGGCGCTTACCGTGCGCCGCATGGTGCGCGGGTCGCCGGCGTGATAGCCGCAGGCGATATTGGCCGAGGAGACGTAGGCCAGCACGGCCTCGTCGTTGCCCATGGTCCAGGCGCCAAAGCTCTCACCCATGTCGCAGTTCAAATCGATGCGTGGCATTCGTCCGTCTCCAGAAACTCGGTCATCTCGCGTTGCAGACGGCGCAGGGTCAGCTCGCGCTCGGCGTCCAGCGCGCGCGCCTCGGCCAGGGTGCTGGCCGTAAAGCACAGCGTGTCGCCCGGGATCGCCTGCGCCAGTCGCGGCAGGTCCACGCCAATCACGCTGGCGATTTTGGGGTAGCCGCCGGTGGTCTGGCGATCGGCCATCAGCACGATGGGCTGGCCGTCGGGCGGCACCTGCACGGTACCAAAGGCGACCGGCTCCGAGACCATGTCCAGCGGCGCCACCAGCGCGAGCGCGGGCCCGCTCAGCCGGTAACCCATGCGGTCTGAATTGCGGTGCACGACATAGGCCTCGCCCAGCAGGCGCTGCTGCGCCGTCGTCGAAAATGCTGCCCACTGTTGACCGGGCAGCAGCCGCAGCGGGGCCGGGCCGGGTGACGGGCAGTCCATCGGCGGAAAACCTGCCGGCGGCCCGGGCGGCAGTGGGGCATAGCGCTCGCGCGCAGGCTCGACCGTCAGGCGGTCGCCCTTGCGCAGCGCCCGGCCCTCGAAACCGCCGAAACCGGCGCGCAGCGCGGTGCTGCGACTGCCCATCACCGGCGCTACCGCATAGCCGCCGCGCACCGCGAGATACGCCCGCGCGCCGCAGCGCCGGCGGCCAAACGCAAGCTGGCTGCCGGCCACGACCCGCAGGGGCCAGCCCAGCGCTACCGGCTGCTCGTCGAGGCGCGGCGTGAAGTCCGCGCCGGTGATGGCAATGAGCGCCGGCTGATGGAAGCGCAGCGTTGGCCCCAGCAGCGTGATTTCCAGCGTGGCGGCGTCGAGCGCATTGCCGACCAACAGGTTCGCCAGCCGGTGCGACCACTCGTCCATCGCACCCGCCGGCCCCACGCCGTAGCGCTGGAAGCCGTGTCGACCAAGATCCTGCAGGCTGCTGAGCGGGCCGGGGGAGAGCACTTCGATCACCTCGCGTCTCCGGCGGCGAGCGCCGTGAACCCGGCCGGCGTGATCGGCACAAAGCGCACGCGGTCGCCGGGTCGCAGCAAGCAGGGCGAGGCCGCCTGCGGCGTAAACAGCGCGAGCGGCGTGCGCCCCAGCAGGTGCCAGCCGCCCGGACTGTCCAAAGTGTAGATACCGCTTTGCTCGCGCGCGATCGCCACGCTGCCGGCCGGCACGCTCACCCGGGGCGTGGCGCGGCGCGGCAGGGCGAGCGCCGGATCCAGCCCGCCGAGATACGGAAAGCCCGGCGTGAAGCCGAGCATGTAAACCCGATGTGGCGAGGCCGCGTGGCGCGCGATAACGGCGTCTGGTGTGAGACCGCAGGCGGCGGCGACGGCCGCGAGGTCAGGCCCATAGTCCCCGCCGTAGCACACCGGAATCGTGACTTCCCGCCCGCTGTCGGCCGTCGTCTGGTAGCCCGCGGCCAGCAGCCGCTGCAACTGCGTCGACAGGCTGTTTGCCCAGTCGGGGTCGTCACGCTCTGGCACGGGGCGCCAGTGGATGGCCAGGCTGCTGAAGGCCGGCACCAGTTCGCAGTTGGCGGGCAGCGCCGGTTCAAGCGCAGCAGCAAGCGCATGCACGGCGACGTTGACCGCGGGGTCGACCGTCGAGGGGAACGCCACCATCAGGCAACGCTCGCCCAGTGTTTCCAGCCGCCAGGCCGGATAGGGGAGGGGCGCGCTCATGGGCGGGCCCGTTCGGCAGCGACCATGGCGGGCAGGGATTCGGGCATGCAATCAAGCCTCCGCGGAGTTTGGGGTCAGAGTAAAAATTCAAAGAAACACCTGGAGCCAGCGCAAGTCCGAATAAATTTTACTCTGACCCCAAATATGCTTCGGCGGGTAGCGCTTTTTTGAGGGCCGCCGTCAGGGCACAGCCGGCGGCGTTGACGGCGGGACCCCGGGCGGCGCTCCCCATGTCGCGGAAGACCGGAGCACACGCCACGCCACCGGCGTGCTGCAAGTCTGCAACGCCCCGACAATTCTGCGTGGTCCAGCGGGCGTCAACGCGGCAGGTTTTGCGTTAAGGCCGGGGATTTACCGCTGCGGCACGAATGATGCTCACGGACGGGCACCCGCCACTGGAGCACGCGCATGCCGCCTACCGCCATTGATCAACTAACCGACGCCATCGCCGCCCGCGGCGCCCGCACCGTGCATGTCGCAATTCCGGACGTCGACGGCGGTCTGCGTGAGCGCCGCCTGCCGCTGGCCTCGGTCGCCGCAGCGCTGGGCGACGCGGCCAGCTTCTGCAACGTGCTGCACGAGTGGGACGTCACCGACAGCGTGCACGGCCCGGGGCCTTTCGTCGGCGAATCGATCACCGTCGACCCGACCAGTCTGCGCGGCTACCCCTTCGAGCCTGACGCCGTGTGGCTGCTGGCAGATTTTGCCGGCCCGCACCGCGCCACCAGCCCGCGCGAGTTGCTGAACGCGCAAATCGCCCGCGCCGCCGCGCTCGGTTTCTCGCCCAAAGCAGCGTTTGAGTTCGAGTGGCTGGTGTTTGATGAAGACGCCAAGTCCTTGCGCGCTAAACGCTGGTCGCAAGCCGACGCCTGGGCGCCCGACAACCGTTGCTGGGACGCCCAGAGCGCGGCGATCAATGCCGACGTGGTCGCTGCCCAGCAGGCCGTGCTGGCAGCGGCCGACATCGGCGTGTTTGGGCTTGGCATGGAACTCGGCGCCGGCTGCATGGAAGCAACCCTGCTCGCCACCGATGCGCTGCGAGCGGCCGACGACGCGGCGTTCTTCAAGCTCGCCAGCCGGGCGTTTTTCCGCCGCCGCCAGCAGACCGCCTGCTTCATGGCCCAGTCCGACGCCAGCGCGCCCGGCCTGTCGGGCCATATTCATCTGTCGCTGGCAGATGCAGCGGGCCGCAATCTCTTTGCCGCGCCGGCCGCGAGTCTGAGCCCGCTCGCCCGGCACTTTGTGGGCGGCGTGCTGAAGCTGCTGCCGGCGCTTGCCGCGCTGCCCTTGCATACCGTCAATGCCTATCGCCGACTTTCGCCGGGCAACTGGGCGCCGCGCACGCCAACCTGGAGCTTCGGCGGCTACACCACCGCGATCCGCGCGGTGTCGGGCGAACACCCGCAGGCGCGGCTTGAGTTCCGCATCCCGGGCGCGGATGTGAACCCCTGGCTGGGACTTGCCATGTTTCTCGGCGCGGGCCTGTGGGGCATCGAACATGCGATCGAGCCGCCGGCGGTGGTGACCGGCGACGGTCGCACCCACACCGCCCCCGATCTGGTGCCGCTGCCCCACGACCTTTTCAGCGCCGCGCAGGCGCTCGAGCACAGCGCGGAAGCCCGCGCAATTTTCGGTAGCGCCTTCATCGACGCCTACTGCGCCAGCCGGCGCCATGAATTCGACAGCCTCCGCCGCGCGGTCAGCGCGGAAGAAAAAGCCCGTTACTTCGAAATTGCCTGAACGAGGAATCCCATGAGCAACGACACCGCCACTCCCGCGACCCTGCATGCGGCGACCACCGCCGCCGGCACCGATCTTTCACGCTTTGTGGCCGACGACGCGCGCCGCGCCGCGGTGCAGGCGGTGACCGCCAAGATCAAACGCCTCGGCATCAAGCATGTGCTGTATCAGTTCGTGTCCGTCACCGGGCGCGTGATGGGCAAGGCCGCGCCTGCGCCGCATTGGCCGACGGTGGCCGAACGCGGCGTGCAGCTGTGGTATGGCGCGGTGGCGGACGTCTGCGTCGACCGGCAGGGCAATTACATCGGCTACGGCGCCAACGCCTCCGAACTGGTGGCGCTGCCCGACCCGGACAGCTTCTGCCAGCTGCCCTGGAATCCGCGCGTCGCGCGGGTGTTCTGCACGCTGTTCCGCAATCGCGAAGACGCTGAAGACGCGGGCGCCTTTCTGACCAGCGACTGTCGCGGCAACCTGCGGCGGATCCACGCCGACTTTCAGGCCCGCCACGGCATGCACCTGCGGGTGGGCTGCGAGCCCGAAATGATGTGGTTGAAGCGCGGCCCGGACGGCAAGTTCGCGGGCGGCACCACCCGCCCCTTTGCCTATCACATCGACCAGTTCGAGCAGCTGTTTCCGGTGATCGAGAAAGTCACCACCTACGCGCAGGCCATGGGCCTCGACATGATTCAGGGCGACCACGAGGACGCGCCCGGGCAGCTCGAACTCAACATCTGGTTTGACGAGGCCCTGCGCAACGCCGACCGGCTCACCACCTATCGCCAGATTTGCGCGCAGGTCGCGCGTGAGCACAACCTCATCGCCACCTTCATGAGCAAGCCCTTCATGGGCGCGTCGGCCAACGGCTGTCATCACAACGTCTCGCTGTGGCGCGGCGGGGATGAACTGCTGAATCCGCTGGAGCACGCGGGCGAACTGCCGGGGGCAGAAGCGTTGTTCACCTATCGCAAAGGCGGCACCAATGAGTTCACCCGCCCCAGCGGCGAATGGATGCCGGCGGACGTCGGCCTGCATTGCATCGGCGGCATGATGGAACATCTGCCCGCACTGACCGCGCTGGGCGCCTCGACCGTCAATTCCTACCGGCGGCTGTCCGATCTCGGCTTCTGGGCGCCGGTCTACCGCGATTGGGGCCTGCAGAACCGGACCTGCGCGGTGCGCGTGTCCGCGCCCGGCCGGCTCGAGTACCGGGCGGTCGATTCGCTGGTCAATCCGTATCTCATGGCGGCCGGTCTGCTGCAGGCCTTCGACGACGGCCTGAACCGCAAGCTCGACCCCGGCCAGCCTGAACACCGCAACATCTACGAGGCGATGGAAGCCGGCAAGGCGGTGCAGCGCCTGCCGTCGGATTTGCGCGAAGCGTTGGACGCGCTGGAAGCCGATCCGGTGGTGATGGGCGCGCTGCCTGGCGAGATGGCACGCGTGTTCTTCCATCTGAAGCGGGACGAATGGAGCCGCTTCATGGCGACCGTCACCGAATGGGATTACGAGCGCTTCCTGGAGTACCTGCCGTGAGCGAGCGCGCCGCGTTTCTGGACATCGAGGCGCCGGGCTTTGCCATGCACTCGCCAGAGGCCGTGGCGGCGCGCGAGCAGCACTGGTACGCGCGCACGCCCTACGGCATCGGCGTGCTGCGGCATGAGGACATCGCCAAGCTGATGAAAGACCCGCGCCTCATTCAGGGCAGCGTAGCCTGGCCAGCGCACAACGGCGTGACCAGCGGACCGTTCGCCGAGTGGTGGTCGCGGATCATGCTGTGCCGGGAAGGCGTGGACCACGCGCGGCTGCGCAAGCTGGTCAACCCGGCCTTCGCGCCGCGCACGCTGGCGCCGCTGCAACCGGCCTTCGAGCGTCTTGCGCATGAGGTCATCGACGGCTTCGCCGGTCACGGCGGTTGCGAGTTTATGACCCAGTTCGCCGAGCCCTATGCGACCCGCGTGCTGACGCTCCTGCTCGGCATTCCGGATCAGGACTGGCGCGTGATTGCCGACTGGGCGGCCGAGCTTGGCATCGCGCTCGGCGTGCGGCTGCGGCAGGAACAGCCCCGGGTAGAAGCGGCGCTGTCGGCGCTGTTCGACTATGCCGACCGGCTCATCGCCAGCCGCCGCGCGGCGCTGGCCGACGATTTCCTGTCGCAGCTGGTGGCGGCCAGTGAAGACGGCGATCGGCTCTCCGATGAAGAACTGCGCGACATGGTGGTGTTGCTGATTTTTGGCGGCATCGACACCACCCGGAACCAGCTCAGCCTCGGCATCAAGATTTTTCTCGAGCACCCGGCACAGTGGGAGCTGCTGGCGCGGGAACCCGCGCTGGCGCGCAATGCGGTGGAAGAAATCATGCGTCTGGCGCCGACCACTACCTGGGTCAGTCGGCAGGCGGCGGTGGACTTCAGCTACCGCGAGCTGGACATCAAGGCCGGCACGACCGTGCATTTGTTTGCGGCGGTGGCCGGGAGCGATCCGGCGGCCTACGCGCCCCCGGGTTTCGACATTACCGCGCGCCGCACCCCGCACCACGGCTTTGGCGGAGGCATTCACTATTGCCTCGGTCATGCCGTAGCGCGCAGCGACATGGCGGTGGCGTTTACCGCGCTGTCGGCCCGGCTGACGCGTTTGCGCGTCGTGGGCACGGCGGTCTGGTTGCCAGACAGCGGGAACACCGGCGCCGAGGTGCTGCCGCTAGGTTTTGACTTGCGCGGCTAGGTCAGGCTTCTCACAATCGAGCTGCGCCTGTCGCGCCGGAGTCTGCGCCGATGAATCTCTTTCCTCAGATCCTGCCGCAGCCGTTCGCGCCGGCGCCTGTAGATCTGATGCAACCAACCGGGGACCTGATCGATCTGGTGGGCACTGACGGCCGGTTGGTGTGGGCGAATGGCGCGCAGCTGGCGGCGCTCGGTTATGCCGATGATGCCCTGCGCGGCCGACCGCTCGAGCAGATCTACACGCCGGAGTCCGCCGCCTGGGTGCGCGCACAACTGCAACGCCCGGCAGCGGCGGCGCTGCCACCGGCGGCGGAACTCTGTTTGCGCGGCCGCGACGGGCGTGAATTGCGGGTGCTGGCCAGCGTGCTGCCACGACGCGAAACCAGCGCCGACCTCACGCTCAGCAAGCGCCCGCTGGGTGACCTTGCCGAGCGCTTGGCGCGGCTCGAAGCGGACAACCGGCTGCTGAAACGCATTGCGGACGCCGGCAACGAAGCCCACTGGTGCATTGAGTTTGCGAGCCCCATCGACCTCAGCCTGCCGCTGGACGACATCGTCTTCCGGGTGTTTTCGCACCCTTCTTACTGGCGGCTGTGCAATCAGGCCATGAGCCGGCTCTATGGGCTGCCGCATCATATGGATCTCGGCGCGCAACCCGTGCGTACCTACTGGCCGCGCAGTCCGGAGAACGATGCCTTCGTGCGGCAGATCATCGCCGCCGGCTACAGCATCGACGGCGCGCTGTCGGTAGACACCCGTCACGACGGGCAGCGGATCAGGGTGGAAAACGACGTGCGGGCCGATGTCGAAGACGGTTTTCTCGTGCGTCTATGGGGCAACTGCCGGCCGCTGGATGCGACATCCGGGCTGGCGCCGTGAGCAAGGACACCACCATGCCGCCGCTGGCCTTTGGTTTCGCCGCTGCGGGCGCGCAAACGCATCAGGGCCTGTCGGCGCTGCTGGATAACCCGGAACTGGTCAGCCTGCTCGACGAGCTGCCGGTGGCGGTCGTGATGACCGGGCCGGAGGACACCGTGAAGCTCTTCAACGCGAGCGCCGAAAGTCTTTTCGGGCTGCGACGAAGTAGCGTGCTGGGCCTGCCGCTGGCGCAACTCGGCGCCCAGTCGCTGCTCGATCTGGGCGCGTTTCTCGGCGCGCCTGAAACCACCGGCGGGACGGTGCGCGGGCGGCGCGGTGGGGTCTATGCGGCCCATCGGCGTCGGCTCGACGTGCCGGGCACGGTCGGGCGCTGGACGCTCTATCACTTCACCCCGCAGTACGAATCAGGCGCCAGTCCGCGGCGGCCGGCACGCTCGCAGGGGAGCGGGTTGGTGCTGGGGCCGGCGCTCGCGGCGCAACTGGAGAAAGCCAGCATTGCGTTGGCGCGCAAGCTGCCGGTGCTGCTGCTGGGCGAAACCGGTGCCGGCAAGACCGTACTGGCGCGGCGGATTCACGAGGCCTCGACGCGCGCCGGCGGGCCCTTTGTGCACGTCAACTGCGGCAGCATTCCGGAAACCCTGTTCGAGAGCGAAGTGTTTGGCTACGAGCGCGGCGCGTTTACCGGCGCCCTGCAGGGCGGCAAGCGGGGTCAGATCGAGCGCGCCGCCGGCGGCACACTGCTGCTGGACGAAGTGGGTGAAATTCCGCTCGGTTGTCAGGCCAAGCTGCTGCAGTTTCTGGAGGACGGTACCGTGCCGACGCTGGGTGCGCAGCAGGCGCGTCAGTGCGAAGTGGCGGTCATTTGCGCCACCAACCGCGATTTGGCGGTGATGGTGGCCGAGGGCAGTTTCCGGCGCGATCTCTACTACCGCATTGCCAGCTTCAGCATTCGCCTGCCAGGCCTGCGCGAATCTGGCCTGTTACCCGAACTCATCAACCACCAACTGGCGCTGATCAATCAGCAGCGCCAGCCGCCGCTTGGTTTGTCCGAGGACTGTCGAGCCGCGCTGTTGCAGCACGACTGGCCGGGCAATGTGCGCGAGCTCCGCCATGCGCTCGAATACCTCAGCGTGATGGCCGGGGAAGTGGCTCAGGCGGCGCAGCTGCCGGAAAGCCTGCGACAGTCCGCAGCCGCCGGGGCAGGACGGCCGGCCGGCAGCTTGCGGGCGCAGGTGCGCGAACTGGAACGGGAGATCATTGCCGCCACCCTCAGCGGCGCCGGCAGCAAGCGGGAAGCCGCGCGCCAGCTTGGCATTGATGTGGCGACCCTGATTCGTAAAGCGCGCGAGGGCTGAGGGCAGTGCGCGCGAGCCTCAGCGCCGCAGCAGTTGTTGCAGGATTGCAGCAGTTGCGGGGGGGCGGCGGCGCAAAACACCCTGTAAACCGGCGCTTCTGGCTGGCACGCCCCTTGCGGTCAGCGCTGGATCGAATCGTCCGTTAAGCCCACCCAAGGAGACGCCGGTGCCCCTGCAGAATCCCAACGGCTATGCCGACAAGACCGCCGATTTCATGGCTTTTTTTGCCGAGGCCAAACGCCGCGAACTGCGCCCGCTGGTGACGCCCGCGCTGCTCGCCGAGCATGCCGAAGACCCGCGCGGCGACCAATCACCGCACAGCACCGCCCTGCAGGACGTCCTTAACTACCTGCATGCGCTGCCGATCGACGGCAAGTCCTTCGCCTACGCCGAAGTGCCCTATCAGCGTTACAAGCTGGGCCTGCTGCGGGGGCGGGGCAATGCCCCGACGCTCGACGACCCGCGGGTCTTCGCCACCGAGCGCGAGGCGGTGCATGCGGTCTTCCTGCAGCGCCTCGTGGCGCTGGGTCTGCTCGATGCGGAGGCTGCGAAATGAGCTACGCGCAAATTCGCGGCTATTGCGATCGCCCCAACGTCCGTCCGGGCGAAACGCTCGATTTCTTTTTGAGCAGCCCCGAGGCCGGGCGCTGCCAGGTGAATCTGGTGCGGCTTATCCACGGTGACCGCAATCCGGCGGGGCCCGGCTACAAGGAAGAGGCCGTGCCGTCGGCGGTCGACGGTCAGTACGCGGTCGGCACCCAGTTCACGCAGGTCGGTGCGTATGTGGAAGTGCCGGACACCGCGGCGCATCTGGGCGGCGCCTCGGGCTTGAGCCTGCATCTGCACCTCTGGTCGACCACGCCCGCCAAGCGGCAGGGCGTCATCTCGCGCTGGTCTGAAGCCGAAAGTCGCGGCTGGGCGCTGCTGATTGAAGACGGCCATCTGGTGCTGGTGACGAGCGACGGCCGGCAGCAGAGCCGCGTCAGCCTCGCCCAGCCGCTGTTTCCGGAGGTTTGGTATTCGGTGGTGGCGCGCATCGATGTGACCGGCAAGACCCTGAGCCTCTCGCAGGTGGCGACCATCAACAGCGTTAACTCGCGCTTTGGGCGAATGGTGAACCTCGATACCGACGGCGCGGCGGTCGCCCCGCTGGCGGCGGCGCCGGGTAATCCCTCGGTGCCGCTGCTGATGGCCGGCCTTGCCGAAACCAGCCTTGCCAGCCGGCCGCGGGTGGTGGCCCTGTTCAACGGCAAGCTGGACGGTCCGAAGCTCTACGGCCACACGCTGGCCGACGCCGAAGTGGCCGCCCTGCACGCCGGTGAGGCGGGGCCCGCCCCGCTGGCGCACTGGGATTTTGCCGCCGGCACGACCCGTCGGGGCATTCCCACGGACGCGGTGCAGGATGTCAGCGGCAATGGCCTGCACGGCGTCTGCATCAACCAGCCGGACCGCGGCATGACCGGCTGGAACTGGGACGGGCTGGAAGAGCACTTCGTGCACTGCCCCGAGCAGTACGGCGCGCTGTGGTTCCACGAAGACAGCCTGGACGACTGCCGCTGGGTGCGCTCGCTCAGCTTCACCTTGCCGGCGGAGCTGCCGAGCGGCTGCTACGCGCTGAAGCTCGCGCAGGGCGAGAAGACCGACCGCGTGCCGTTCTTCGTGGTGCCCCCCAAAGGCACGGCGAGCGCGCGGATTGCGGTCGTCATCCCGACCTTCAGCTACCTCGCCTACGCCAATTCGCAGGTGTTGCTGAACGCCGCTGGCGGGCAATCGGTGATGGGCGTGCTGACCACGCTGGACGATCTGGATATCGAACTGAACGTCACGCCGGCCTGGGGGCGTTCGGCCTACGACTATCACGTGGACGGGCGCGGCGTGCAGTACAGCACCTGGCGCCGGCCGATTCTCAACCTGCGGCCGGACTACCGGCACGAATTTGGCTCGGTGTGGCAGTTCCCGGCGGACTTGCACCTCATCGACTGGCTGACGGTGAAAGGCTTTGCGTTTGACGTCATCACCGACCACGACCTGCAGGCCGAGGGCGCCAGCCTGCTCAAGCGCTATACGGTGGTGATTTCTCCTTCGCACGCGGAGTACACCTCTTCGCAGATGCTGGACGCCTACGAGGAATATTTCGCGACCGGCGGGCGCGGCATGTATCTGGGGGCGAACGGCTTCTACTGGATCACCAGCCAGCACCCGGAGAAGCCGTGGATGATCGAAGTGCGCAATGGCGAGACCGGCGATCAGGCCTGGCGCGGCCGCCCCGGCGAACTTTTTCACAGCACCACCGGTGAACGCGGCGGGCTGTGGCGCATGCGCGCCCGCGCGCCGCAGAAGATCTGGGGCACGGGTTACACCTCGCACGGGCTTGATGTCTCCGCCGGCTATCACCAGCTGCCGGATGCGCGTGACCCGCGGGTGGCGTTTATCTTTGAGGGCATCGAGCCGCAGGAAGTCATTGGCGATTTCGGGCTGGTCAACGAAGGCGCGGCCGGGCTGGAGCTCGATCGCATCGACTACAGCCTGGGCACGCCGCCCAACACGCTGCTGCTCGCGAGCTCCTACGGTCATTCGGCCAGCGCGATGCTGGTGCCGGAAGACCAGTACTTCGCCTATCCCGGCATCACCGGGCGCGACAACCCGCTGGTCCGCGCCGACATCGCCTACGCCACCACCCGCCACGGCGGCGCGGTGTTCAGCGCGTCCTCGATGGCCTGGTGCGGCAGCCTCTCGCACGCCAACTATGCCAACAACGTCTCGCGGATGACCGAGAACGTGCTGCGGCGGTTTGCCGCGGAGGGGGCGGTTGACGAAGTAGCCTAATCCCCACCGGCCATATTTGGGGTCAGAGTAAAAACTCCCCTGCAGCCCGTAAGGGCCTGGCGCTTGGGGTGTCGGTAGGGGAAAAATCGAGCCAACTATTTGGGGTCAGAGTAAAAACTAGTTCGGGTCAGCGTAAAAAATCTGCCGAAACACCTGAGGTCGGCGTAAGGCCGAATAATTTTTACTCTGACTCCAAATGTGGCTCGGGCTACTCCAGTCGCAGGTTGAATGACACCGACACGCGCTCGCGGTCGGTCAGATTGGGCGTGACCCAGTGCTTCATCCAGCCCGGGAAGAACAGCAGATGCCCTTCCTGCGGCACGACTTCGTGCACGTCGTTAATCACCGGCCCGCCGTCTTCCAGCCGCATGTAGCAGCGCCACTGCGCGGTGGGGCTGCCCTCACGCGCGTCGAAGAACTGAATCACGCCCTGATCCCGATGGTCGCACTTCAGGTACACCACGCCGGAGAGCACGGCGTCCGGGTGGGTGTGGACGGCGTTGAAATGCCCCTGACGGTTGATGTTGGCCCACAGGATGCCGTCGTCAAACCGGCGCTTGGCCGAAAACGCCGGCGCCACCTCATTGGCCTTGGCCATGATCTGCCCGATGAGCCACTGGAACTCGCGATAGCGGTACAGATCTTCCGGACTCTGCCAGCCGCCGAAGTTGGTTTTCAGCACGCCCTTGCCCTCGGCTTCCAGCGCGAAGATGCGCTGGAGCATCAGCTCGCGGCGCTCGGCCCAGTGGTCGTTGGGGTCGGCGATGTCGGTTTGCCAGAGCGGGGTATAGAACAAGGGTGTTTCGTTCATCGCAAACTCCATAGCGTGCGGTGGGGGTGGTGCCTCGGGTCTAGTCCGCGAGAATATACGGGCCCGGATTCAGCGTGAATCCGCCCCTCGTGGAGCGCCCGAGATGCAAAAACCCTGGTGGACCCAACTGTATGCGCAGGTGCTGATCGCGCTGGCGCTGGGCGTGGCGCTGGGCATGCTGGCCCCGGACACCGCGAAGGCGCTGAAACCGCTGGGCGACGCCTTCATCAAGCTCATCAAGATGGTGATTGCGCCGGTAGTGTTCTGCACCGTGGTGCACGGCATTGCGAGCGTGCGCGAGGCCGGACGGATCGGTCGGGTCGGCTGGAAGGCGCTGGTCTATTTCGAGGTGGTGTCGACTTTTGCGCTGGCGCTGGGGCTGGTTGTGGCGAACGTCTTTCGCACCGGCGAGGGCTTCAATCTGGACCTCGCCACGCTGAACGCAGCCAGCGTGAGCGACTACGCTGCGCGCGCCAAAGCCGACAGCGTCACCGGGCACCTGCTGCAGATTATTCCCGACAGCTTCCTCGGCGCCTTTGTGGGCGGCGACCTGTTGCAGGTGCTGCTGCTGGCAGTGCTGACCGGATTCGCCATCAACGCCCAGCCCGAGGCGCGGCGCCTGTCGGCCACGCACGCGATCGAAAGTCTGGGCGATATTTTCTTCGGCGTGGTCGCGCTGGTGGTCAAGGCCGCGCCGCTGGGCGCCTTCGGTGCCATGGCCTTCACCATCGGCGCCTATGGTCTCGGCGCGCTGGTGAAGCTGGGTGAGTTGGTGGCGACCTTCTATCTCACCGCTGCCGGTTTTGTGTTCATCGTGCTGGGCGCTATTGCCCGCTGGTGCGGCTTTTCGATCCTGCGTTTTCTGGCCTATATCCGCGAAGAACTGCTGATTGTGCTGGGCACTTCAAGTTCGGAAACCGCGCTGCCCCAGTTGATGCACAAGCTGCGCGCGGCCGGCTGTGCGCCGCCGGTGGTGGGGCTGACGGTGCCGCTGGGTTACAGCTTCAACCTGGACGGCACCAACATCTACATGACGCTGGCGGCGCTGTTTCTGGCCTATGCGACCAACACCGAGTTGACGCTGGCGCAGCAGTTAACGCTGCTGCTGGTCGCGATGCTGACGTCCAAGGGCGCGTCGGGCGTGACGGGAGCGGGCTTTGTGACGCTGGCGGCGACGCTCTCGGCGGTGCCGGGCATTCCGGTCGAAGCGCTCGCCGTGCTGGTCGGGATCGACAAGTTCATGAGCGAATGCCGCGCGCTGACCAATTTCATCGGCAACGGTGTGGCCTGCGTGGCGATTAGCAAATGGGAAGGGGCGCTGGATGAAAAGCAGCTGGCAGCAGCGCTGGCGCGGCCCTCATCCAGCGCTGGGGCAGCGCCAGACGAACGCCCGGCGGACTAGCCCAGCCCGCGTTCCGCCAGCGCGACGGCGCGGAACATCGCCCGGCCTTTGTTGAGGGTTTCTTCCCATTCGCTCTGCGGGACGGAATCTGCCACCACGCCGCAGCCGGCCTGAATCGACAGCCGGCCGTCCTTGATGACGGCCGTGCGAATGGCAATGGCGGTGTCCATATTGCCGTTCCACGACAGATAGCCCACCGCGCCGCCATAGATGCCGCGCTTGGTGGGTTCGAGTTCATCGATGATTTCCATCGCGCGAATTTTGGGTGCACCGGACAGGGTGCCGACCGGCAGCGTGGCGCGCAGCACGTCGATGGCGTCGCAGCCCGCCTTGATGCGGCCTTCGACGTTGGAGGAAATGTGCATCACGTGCGAGTAGCGCTCGATGACCATTTTTTCCGTCACCTTCACCGAGCCAATTTCGGCGACGCGGCCGATGTCGTTGCGGCCGAGGTCAATGAGCATCAGGTGCTCGGCGATTTCTTTCGGGTCGGCCAGCAGTTCTTTTTCCAGCGCCAAATCTTCGGCTTCGGTAGCGCCGCGCTTACGGGTGCCGGCGAGGGGGCGGGTGGTGACGGTGTCGCCGTCGAGCCGGACCAGAATTTCCGGCGAGGAGCCGACGATCTGGAAGTCCGCCAGATCCATGAAGAACAGGTAGGGCGAGGGATTGGTGTAGCGCAGCGCGCGGTAGACGTCGATCGGCGCGGCGCTAAGCGGGACAGACATCCGTTGCGACGGTACGACCTGCATGACGTCGCCTTCGATGATGTACTGCTTGATGCGTTCGACCGCGCGCTTGAACGCTTCCTCGCCAAACTCCGAAGCGAAATCTGCTTCGGTCGGCACCTTGCCGCCCGCCTTCTTCGGCGCGGTGGCGAGCGGCGCGGACAGTTTGCCCACCAGGGCGTCGAGGCGCGCTTCGGCGGCCGCTTCGGCGCCCGCAACGGCGGGGTCAACGCAGACCACCAGTTCCATCTCGCCGCGCAGGTTGTCGAACACCACAAATTCGTCCGACAGCATGAGCAGGATGTCGGGCGTGTTCAGCGTGTCGGGCGGGGTGCTGGCGGCGAGGCGGGGCTCGACGTAGCGGACCGTGTCGTAGCCGAAATAGCCGACCAGCCCGCCGGAGAAGCGCGAGACCGCGAGCGGCGGCGCCTTGATTCGGGCGTGGTAGTCGCGCACGAACGATAACGGGTCGGCGGTGTGCAGGAATTCGACGGTCTTGCCGTCGTCGATGACGCGCACTTCGTGCCCGCGGACCGACAGGAGGCGTCGCGCCGGCAGGCCGATGATCGAATAACGGCCCCACTTCTCCCCGCCCTGAACCGACTCCAGCAGGTAGCTGTAGGGGCCGGCGGCGAGCTTCAGGTAGACGCTGAGCGGGGTGTCGAGATCGGCCAGCACGCGCCGCGAGACCGGCACCCGGTTGAAATTGGCGATAGCGGCGGCGTCTTGGCTCATGGCGGCGTGGGGCGAGAAGGGCATCCGGCGATGCCGGGATTACCGGAGGCGCGAAGCCTAGTGGAGCCCCCCGGGCAGCGCAACCGCGCGGCGCGGATCAGGGCGCGGTTTCCAGTAATTCCTGCGTGTATTGGCCCTTATCGAGGAAGCGGCTGTCGGAGGTTTCCTTACGCACCATGCGCACCAGCCCCACGCCCGGCTTGTACCACTCGGTCTGCTCGGCCCGGACGACGGCAAAGCTGGTGCCGCGGTCGGTCGGCACCTGGGTCTCGCCGACGGCCTCCACCCGAATGCAGTCGCGGTAGCGCCCGGCCGGGACGCTGACGGTGTCGTTCAAGGCCTTGATGGTGGCTTTCATGGTGATGGGCAGCGGCCGGAAGGCCAGTCGGTCTTCGGGGGCGAAGGTGCGGCTTTCGATCAGCCGCAGCGCGCTGGTGAAGGTCCATTGCTCATCCACCGCGATGTTCTTGGGCAGCAGCAAGGCTGGCGACTCGCGGAGCGCGCCCATGCCTTCGCCGCGATTGAAATACTGGGTATGCAAGAGGCCTTCGCCGGTGAACTGGTAGCGGTGGTCCCAGTTGGCCTGACGGCGCTGGCGCAGGAAGTTTTCGTCACGGCCCAGATTGGTCACCAGCAGGCGTTGCTCGGAGACTTCTTTCAGGATTTGCGCCCGGGTCTGGTAGTACCACCAGCGGCCCGCGTCGGTGGGCACGGGCGACGCGTCTTTGGGCGCGCAGCCGCCCAACAGGGAAAACAGCGGTAGAAGGAAGGCCAGCTTGGCCAATGAAAGCCCTTGCATGGGATGCCCGCAGCGTGGAGTGACCGGCCTAGCATCCACGCTGACGGGGGCGATTACCAGAGGCCGCAGCCCCGCACTCAGCCCATCAGGCTGCTGTCGTTGGTATAGAACAGGCCCTGCAGTTCCTGCGAGGGGCCGATTTCCAGTCTCAACAAGACGCGCGCCCCCAGTTTGCGGGCGCGGCGGAAGACTTCATCCGAGGTTCCGAAAGAAACAAACTCGCCGTTGGAGTCGTGGAAGCCCTTATAGCGGGCAATGCGTGTGTCGAGAGCCTTTACCGATTTCACTTGTCGTACTCCGCGCTGCTGGTTGCTGTTGCCGCTGCAGGTGGGATTAGCAGTGGCCCGGCAGGCCCAATGGGCGGCCGCCGTCAAATTCCTTAGCGGCGCTGATCGGGTCGGGCTGAAGGCGAAAGCGCGACGATGTGACGGCGTTCGCTAAACGTCTTGCGCGGGATCAGGCGGCGCTAGCGCGGCGCGCGGGCCGCACGTGCAGCTGAGGCGCTTGCTAGTCCTTGTGGGCGGGGCCGAAGGGGCGCGCCAGCGGCTCGCCGATAAACAATCCCTGACCTGGCCAGACCACGCTTTTCCAGTACGCCTCAATCGCCGTGTCGCCGTTTAGATAGGCGCGCATGAGGATGCCGGGGTCGGGAAATTTCTGCGGAAAATTGCAAGGTTCGACCACCGTGCCGTAGCTCGCCACCGCGCCCGCTTCCAGCCAGCGCAGCGCGCTCATCTGGCTGCGGCCGTCGAGTTGTCCGCCAAACGAAGTCAGGTGATCGCCGATTGCGCCGGGCAGAAAATGCAGTGTGTTGAGGTCTGGCACCTGCATGGCGCCGGTGAAATAAAACATCACGTCCTGCCGATCGCGAATGCCGGCGGTGCGCTCGATACTGATGGCATAGCGCCCGCCGAGCCGCGCCCTCGCCAGCGGAAACCCCGCCGCCCGGCTGTTACGGGCGCTGTCTTCGGTAATCACGAGATACGCCCGACCGGCAGGTTGGCGGCCGTCGCTGTTCACGCCGCGGTCGACTAACTGGCGCGCCGCGGGCAAATCTTTGGCGGCCAGCATCATGGTGGGGTGCAGGCCAAAATCTTCCCACGGTCGACCGCTGTCCTCGTCGTACATCGGATTGGGGGCGGTGGGATTGCAGCCTTCGGCGCAAAACCGTTTGCCGTAGCCAAGCGCGAAGGCGGTCGTGATCGACATGCAGCCCACGCGGTAGGGCGTGGTGAACGCCAAGGCGTAGGCCTGAATGCCGTGGCGGGTTGCGATGCGGGTTTTGATGTAAGCGCGGTCGAAGACCGCCGGGTCCAGCACCGCGCGCGGCACGCCCAGCGACACCTGCACGATGTTTTCCGTCGGGATCCCGCGCCGCGCCGCGTAGTACTCGCCCAGCTTGAAACTGTCGGGGTCGTCCTGGTTGACGATGATGGCGACGGATTCCGGCGAGAGCGCGGCCCAGGCTGGCAGCGAGGCCAGCCCGAGCAGCAAAAACAGCGGCAGCAAACGGCGCAAGCGGGCCCTAATGCTGGGCTTTTTTCAGCGCCTTCATCGCGCGGTCCAGCCCGTCCAGCGTCAGCGGGAACATGCGCTCGCCCATCAGCTTCTTCACCAGCGAGATGGAAGGAATGTAGTTCCAGTGGTCTTCCGGCTGCGGGTTAAGCCACACCGCATTGGGATAGAGCGCCAGGAGGCGTCCGATCCACACCGAGCCCGGTTCTTCGTTCCAGTGTTCGATGCTGCCGCCGGCGGCCATGATTTCGTAGGGGCTCATGGTCGCGTCGCCCACAAACACCACCTTGTGATCCGCGCTGTATTTGTTCATCAGCGTGGTGGTGGGGAAGCGGTTGACCGCGCGCATGAGGTTGTCGCGCCAGACCGTTTCGTAGACGAAGTTGTGGAAGTAGAAATGCTCCAGATGCTTGAACTCCGCACGGGTGGCCGAGAACAGCTCTTCACAAACTTTGACATGCGGATCCATCGAGCCGCCGACGTCCAGAAACAGCAGCAGCTTGGTGGTGTTGCGGCGTTCGGGCACCAGCTTGATGTCGAGCATGCCGGCCTTGCGCGCGGTCGAGCGAATGGTATCGTCGATGTCGAGTTCTTCTTCGGCGCCTTCGCGCGCGAAGCGGCGCAGCTTGCGCAGCGCCATCTTGATATTGCGGGTGCCGAGTTCGACCTGATCGTCCAGGTTGCGGTACTCGCGCTTGTCCCAGACCTTGACCGCCTTGCCCTGACCGCGCTTGTTCTGGCCGATGCGCACGCCTTCCGGGTTGTACCCGTGCGCGCCGAAGGGCGAGGTGCCGCCGGTACCAATCCACTTGTTCCCGCCGTGGTGGGCTTTCTTCTGCTCTTCGAGGCGCTGCTTCAGCGTCTCCATGAGCTTGTCCCAGCCGCCGAGGGCTTCGATTTTTGCCTTCTCTTCCTCGGTGAGGTTGAGTTCTTTCTGCTTCTTCAGCCAGTCGAGCGGAATCTCGCCGAGAATTTCTTCAAACAGCGTTTGCTTGCCCTGAATGTAGTCGCCAAAGACCTGATCGAAGCGGTCGAAGTAGCGCTCGTCTTTCACCAGCGTGCAGCGGGCGAGGTAGTAGAACTCGTCCACGCTGAACGCGGCGAGGCGCGCTTCAAGCGCGCGCAGCAGGGTCAGATACTCGGTCACCGAGACCGGTATCTTGACCGTGCGCAGGCGATAGAAAAGATCAGTTAGCACCGGTGCGACGCGTCATGAAAACCAGCCGCTCGAACAGGTGCATGTCCTGCTCGTTCTTCAGCAAGGCGCCATAGAGCTTGGGGATCGCCTTGCGGCTGTCTTTCTCGCGCAGCGCCTCGGGCGGAATGTCTTCCGCCACCAGCAGCTTGATCCAGTCCAGCAGCTCCGAGGTCGACGGCTTCTTCTTCAGGCCCGGCAGTTCGCGCAGTTCAAAGAAGCTCTGCAGGGCTTCGGCCAGCAGGTTTTTCTTGATGTCCGGGAAATGCACCTTGACGATGGTTTCCATGGTGTCCGCTTCCGGGAAGCGGATGTAGTGGAAGAAGCAGCGGCGCAGGAAGGCGTCGGGCAGTTCTTTTTCGTTGTTGCTGGTGATGATGATGATCGGCCGCTGTCTGGCCTTGATGGTCTGCTGCGTCTCGTAGACGTAGAACTCCATGCGGTCGAGTTCCTGCAGCAGGTCGTTGGGGAACTCGATGTCGGCCTTGTCGATTTCGTCGATCAGCAGAATGGGCTGGACGTCGGATTCGAAGGCCTCCCACAGCTTGCCCTTCACGATGTAGTTGCCGATGTCCTTGACCCGGTCGTCGCCCAGCTGGGAGTCGCGCAGACGCGCCACGGCGTCGTATTCGTACAGGCCGCGCGCGGCCTTGGTGGTGGACTTGATGTGCCAGCCAATCAGCGGCCGGCCCAGCGAGCGGGCAATTTCCTCGGCCAGCATGGTTTTGCCGGTGCCGGGCTCGCCTTTGACCAGCAGGGGACGTTCCAGCGTGATGGCGGCGTTCACCGCCATCATGAGGTCGTCGGTCGCGACGTAGGACTCGGTCCCGGAGAAACGTGCATTGGACATGGCTGAACCCGCAGAAAAGATTAAGCGTAGATTGTATGACATGAATATCCGCCGGCCCACCGCTGCACGCAGGGTCGCCTGCCTCGCGCTGGCGCTGTGCCTGTGGTCGGGCGCGCCACAAGCCGACGTCGCCGCGGGGCTCGTCGCCTTCAAGGCTAAAGACTACGGCGCCGCCGGGCAGGCGTTTCGCGGGCCGGCGGAAGCCGGTGACGCGACTGCCCAGTACTACCTTGGCCTGCTCAATGAACACGGCTGGGGGCTGGTGCCCGACCCGGCCAAGGCCGCCCAGTGGTATGAGAAATCCGCGGCCCAGGGTTTCATGAAGGCCCAACACAACCTCGCCACCCTGCTGCACGACGGGCGCGGCGTGCCGCGCGATCCACGCGCTGCGCTCGACTGGTATCGGCGCGCCGCGGCGCAGGGCAGCGCGCGCGCCGCCCAGCGGGTTGGCACCCTGTACTTCACCGGCGACGAGGGCATCGAACGCGATGTGGGCCAAGCGCGGGTCTGGTGGCAGCAGGCCTGGGACGGCGGTGAGGCCGATGCCGCCTACAACCTGGGCATCCTGTCCCGGCGCGGTATGGGCGTGCCGCGCGACCCCGCCGCCGCCGCCGGCTGGTGGGAAAAGGCCGCCCGCGCCGGGTCGCCGCTGGCCCGCAATGCGCTGGGCGAGCTGTATTTGCGCGGCGACGGCGTGAAGCCGGATGCCCTGACCGCCTGGGCCTGGTTCAAGCTGGCGGCCGATGCCGGCGTGGCCGCTGCCAATCAAAGTGCCGCGCTGGTCGCCGCCCAGTTTGACCCGACCACGCTGGCCGCCGCCGAGGCGCGTGCCGCGCAGCTGGCCCGCCCCGACGCCCCGCCGACGCCGGCATCCAAACCCTGATCCCGATCGCGGCCTTGCTGGCGCGCAGGCGCTAGCCTGCCGTTCCGACCTTGGCCATAGTGGAGCTTCCCCGATGAACGACCGCAGTGCGCCCGACCGACCCGCCGAGCGTTCGTTGACGGACAGCCGGCCGGCCGGTGGGCGGCAGGCGCCGCGTCTGGCGGTGAAGCTCAGCTTGAGCCTGCGCGATGACGATGGGCACACCTATGCCGTGGAGGTGCTGAACGTCTCGGCCGGCGGCCTGCAGCTGTGTTGCGATAGGGCTACCGCGCGGCGTCTGAATGCCGGACGTGCGCCGCAGATGTTCACCGCAGCCTTGCCGGTCGCGCAGGCCGCGGCCCATGTGGCGCTGGTGGGCCTGCGCCGGCGCTATCTGCAGCTGGACGCAGAAATAGGGACAGCCTTGCTGGGCTGCGATTTTGTCGGCCTGCGGCCGGTGGCGGCGCGGCGTCTGGCCGAACTGACCGGCGTTAACGCGTGGGTCGGGGCGACGGGAGAGGCTGGGCTCAGGCGTCGAGGTCTGGAATCAGCGCGCTACGGATCCGCGCAATCTTATCCTTCAGCAACAGCTTGCGGCGTTTCAGGCGCTTAATCAGCAGCTCGTCGACATCGGGCTGAGCCGACAGGCGGGTGACGATTTCGTCCAGATCGCGGTGCTCGACTTCCAGCACCCGCAGGCGACGCCCCAGCGCTGCGTTATTTTCTCTGTGCACGCCGTATCCCATCTTGAAACGGTAGTTCTGCGTCGATTCTACGCCCATGCCGTGACCGGAAGGCCAGCCGGGTCTGCGGCACCCGCCGCGAGGGCCGGTGCAGGAGTGTGACGAGCCGCACAAATCAGGAAAAAAGTTCGCGCAAAATCCATCGACGGTCGCTACCCCTGTTGAAGCCGTCCCCAGCGGCAGGCCTTGCCCGCGAACGATGAGCCCGGTAGCGCCGATGAACGGAACCCACAGCCCACTTGATCCCGCCGCACAGGCGCTGAAGGCCAGCGTGGCGCGCAGCCTGCGTGAGACCCGCTTTGCGCGGCTGTCTGCGCCGGACTTCGCGCGCGTGGTCGCTGCCCTGCAGCCGACCCGCGTTGGTGCCGGCGAGACCGTGGTGAAGCAGGGCGAGCGGGGCGAGGCGTACTTCGTCATCGGCGAAGGGCAGTGTCAGGTCGAGCAGGCGCGGCCCGGTGCGCCGCCCGCGCCGGTGGCCGAACTAGGGCCGGGCGACGCGTTTGGCGAAGAGGCGCTAATCGTCAACGGCACCCGCAACGCCTCGGTTCGCATGCTGACCGACGGCACCCTGCTGCGGCTGCCGCGGCAGATTTTCATGGAGTCTATCCGGCGCCCTTTGCTGCGCGCCGTCGACTATCCGCCGGCCGTGAAGGCGGTGCAGGACGGGCGCGCGGTGTGGCTGGATGTGCGCCACTCGCGCGAGGCCGCCGCGAGCGGCTTGCCCGGTGCGCTCGCGGTGCCCTTGCGGCTGTTGCGCCAGGTAGCCGGCCGGCTGCGCCGCGACCGCCGCTACATTGCCTACTGCGAGCACGGCGGGCGCAGCGCGGTGGCCGCGTTCCTGCTGGCCGAGCGGGGTTTCGACGTGCTGTTTCTGGCCGGCGGTCTGGCGCGTCACGGGCTGCTCGCGCCGCCGGATCTGGAATTGCTGTCCGCCAGCTTCAGGCCGCTGGGCCAGACGCCTGCCGGCGGCCTGTTACCGACCTCGCAGCTGACGGCCCGCGAGCAGCGGGGAGGCATGACCGAACTGCGCTGCGACCCGCCGCCGCCCGCCGCGCCTGTTACGCGCGGAGTCCTGGCCCCGCAGGTCGCCAGCGCACCGCCGCTCCCGCCGGTGGGTGCCTTGCCGCCGGTCGCCGACGACATCGAAGATTTTGAGCAAACGCATCACCAGCATCTCGCGGCACGCTGGCAGGCCGGCGCGCGGCTCACGCCGGCGGAGCACCTGGCGCGCGAACGGGCGCGGGCGGAGCGCAAGCGCCAGCATGCCGAGGCGCACGCGCGGCAGCTGTTATCCGAACTGGAAGACCGCCTAGCGGAGGATTGAGACCACGTTGTCGCGCGGGCGACGCAGGTCGAGATAGACATCGCCGTCGGCCTGCCGCACCAGCGCCCACTGTGGCATCAGGCCCGCCAGCGCCAGATCACCACTCTGGCGACTGCGCCCGTCCGGCGTGAAATCGAAGCGATAGATGCGCAAGAGCTGCCGCCGGCCGTGAGCGTCGCGGTCGAGCCTGAGTCCGCGCAGCACCAGACTGTCGTCCAGCACCTGCAGGTTCAGTTCGGTGGTGACCCGGCGCAGCGCCAGCAGCGCGCGGTCCCGTCCGCTCATGCTCCAGTGCCAGAGCGCGAACACGCCGCCTGCGATGAGCATCAGGATCAGGGCCTCGCGCAAGGCTTATTCGTCCAGCCGCCGTGCATGAAAACCCAGCGGCCGGCCGCTGCTGCTGAAGCTGCAGCCGATCTCGATCGGCCGGCAACAGACCTCGCAGTCTTCCACGTAGGCCTGCTCGCCGCCCGAGCCGTCCAGCAGCACACTGATGCGTTCACCGCAGTAGGGGCAACGAAAGCGTTTTTCGACGACCACCGGTGCTGTGCTAGTCGCGGAAGTTGGTGAACTGGAGCGGCAGCCCGATGTCGGCCTTGCGCAAGAAGGCGATGACGTCCTGCAGGTCGTCGCGTTTCTTGCCGGTTACCCGCACCTGCTTGTCCTGCACCTGCGCCTGCACCTTGAGGCCGGACTCCTTGATTTTCTTCACCACCTTGCGCGCCGTGTCGGCATCCAGCCCGTTGCGGACGGTCACTTTCTGGCGCGCCTCGGCGAGGTTCTTGCTGACCTCGCCAATGTCGAGCGCGGTGACGTCGATGCCGCGCTTGGCGACCCGCAGGCGCAGGATTTCGAGCACCTGTTTGACCTGAAAGTCGGCGTTGCCGATCAGCGTCAGCTCGAAGTCGTCCTGCTCTACCCGTGCGTCAGAGCCTTTCAGGTCAAACCTGGTGGCGATTTCGCGCGTAGTCTGGTCAACGGCATTGCTGAGTTCGTGGGCATCGACTTCCGAGACGACGTCGAATGAGGGCATGATGGCGCTCCGGCTGGACGAGTCCGGCAATTCTAGCGCGGCGCGTAGCCGCGCCCCAGCCTTGAAAATCGACCGCCCGCCACCAGATGGACAATAACCGTGTTTGAAGTCATCTCATTCGATCTGGACGACACCCTGTGGGATGCCGGCCCGGTGCTGTGGCGGGCCGAGGAACTGCAATACGCGTGGCTCGGGGAACACCTGCCGCGGATCGCCGGCGCTCATAGCCTGCTGGCCTTGCAGGCCCTGCGGCGGGATCTGGCGCGCGCCCAGCCCGCGCTGGCGCACGACTTTACGCGTTTGCGAATCGCCGCCCTCGAAGCGCTTTGTGCCGAGCACGACTATCCGGCCGAGATGGCGACCACCGCGGTTGAGGTGTTTCTTGATGCACGGAGCCAAGTGGCGCTGTTCGATGAAGTCGATGCCGTCTTGCGCGCGCTGGGCCAACGCTACCGGCTGGTCGCGCTGACCAACGGCAATACCGATTTGGTGCGGGCCGGGGTGCATCACTACTTCGAATTTGCGCTGTCGCCGGCCGACACCGGCACCAGCAAGCCGGACCCGCGGATGTTCGAGGCGGTATTGGCGCGCGCCGGAGTGACGGCCAACGCGGTGCTGCACGTGGGCGATGAACCGCGTTACGACATTCTGGGCGCCCACAACGCCAACATCCGATCGGTCTGGATTAACCGTAATGCGCGCGACTGGCCGGCGGAATTCCCCCGCGCCCACGCCGAAATCACGACGCTCGACGGCCTGCCTGACGCCATCGAGCAACTTGCGGCTGCGGCCGCTGCAGAGAGGACCCTACCGGCATGACTGCTACCGCTTTTGAACTGCTCGAACGCCGCCGCATCGACAGCCTGAACCTCGAGTTTCAGGCCTATCGCCATGCGGCGAGCGGCGCCCGTCATATTCATCTGGCCTGCGAGGATGAGGACAACGCCTTCATGGTGGCCTTCCCCACCATCCCCGAAGATTCGACCGGCGTGGCGCATATTCTCGAACACACCACGCTCTGCGGCAGCCAGCGTTATCCGGTGCGCGACCCGTTTTTCATGATGCTGCGGCGCTCGCTCAACACCTTTATGAACGCCTTCACCAGCAGTGATAGCACCGCCTATCCCTTTGCTACCCGTAACCGCAAAGACTTTGACAACCTGCTGCAGGTGTATCTGGACGCGGTGTTCTTCCCGCTGCTCGACCCGCTCGATTTTGCGCAGGAAGGCTGCCGTGTGGAGTTCGCCGATCCGGCGCAGCCGGCCGCCGGGCTGGTCTACAAGGGCGTCGTGTTCAACGAGATGAAGGGCGCGATGAGCTCGCCCGTGGCGCAGCTCTGGCATCACCTGCAGGCGGCGCTGTTTCCGGGCACGCCCTATCGCTTCAACAGCGGCGGCGACCCGTCGGCGATCCCCGACCTCACCCATGCCGCGCTGCGCGCGTTTCACGCCCGGCACTATCACCCGGCGCAGGCGGTGTTTTTGACCTACGGCAGCTTCGACCCGCGGGAGCATCAGCAGCGTTTTGAAAGCCTCGCGCTCGCGCGGCACCCGGCAGCGGCGGCCAAGGGCGCGCCGCTGGTCAGCGCCCTGCAGCCGGCGCTGACCGCGCCGCGTGAGCTGGTGACCGACTACGCCGTCGACGAAGACTACGAAAGCACCGAAGCCACGCACATCGTATGGGGCTGGCTGATCGGCGAATCGGCCGAGCCGCGCGCCGCGCTCGAAGCGCAAATTCTCTCGGGCGTGCTGCTGGAGCACAGCGCCTCGCCGCTGCGTCATTTTCTGGAAACCACCGACCTCGCCCGCGCGCCGTCCGAACTGTGCGGCGTCGATGATTCGGCCCGGCAGATTGCGTTTTACGCGGGCGTTGAAGGCAGCGATCCGGAGCATGCCGCCGCGCTCGAACAGGGCCTGCTGGGCCTGCTCGAGACCCTCGCCCGTGAAGGCGTGGCGCCGACCGTGCTGGAGGCCGTGCTCGACCGGATCGAAATGGCCCAGCGCGACGTGGGCGGCGACGGCTACCCCTACGGCTTGCAGCTGATGAGCCGCATCCTGCCCGGCGCGATGTATCGCCGTGACCCCGCCGCCCTGCTCGACATCGATCCGCTGCTGGCCGAACTGCGAATCGCGGCGGCCGACCCGGCCTGGTTCCCGGCGCTGCTGCGCCGCCTGCTGCTGGATAACCCGCACCGGGTGCGCGTGACCATGGCGCCGAACGACGGCAAACGCGAGGCCGAGCGGCAGGCGGAACTCGATCGGCTGGCCGGGCTAGCCGCCACGCTGACGCCGGCCGCCGCCGAGTCCATCGCCAGCGCGGCCGAAGCGCTGGCCGCCCGGCAGGCCCGCACCGAAGACCCCGACGCCCTGCCGCGCATCACGCTGGCCGACGTCCCCGCTGGCGAAATCCCGGTGGTGGGCGAGCAGGCGGACATCGCGGGCATCGCCACCCATCGCTACACGCGCGGCACCAACGGGCTGATGCGCGCCCAGTTGGCCATCACCCTGCCGGCGCTGACGGCGGACGAAATTGCCACGCTGTCGTCGTTTGCCGGCTACCTGACCGATTTTGGCTGCGGCGCCGAGACCTATCTCGACACCCAGGCCCGGCGCGCGCTGGTCGGCTCATTTGGCGCGAATGCGTCCATCCGCAGCCACCTGACCGATGTCGCGGCCAGCGCCGGGCATGTGGTGATTTCCGCCAAGGGCCTGAAGCGCCACACCCCCGAACTGGTGCGGACGCTGGCGGAAATCCTGCCCGGCTTTCGCTGCGACGAAGTCCAGCGCCTGCGCGAACTGCTGACCCAGGCGCGGGCCGACCTTGAAATGTCGATCACCGACCGCGGCCACCAACTCGCGATGCACGGCGCGATGCGGGGCTTAAGCCCCAGCGCCTGGCTGGGCGATCTGTGGGACGGCCCCTCGCAAATCCTCACCCTGCAGGCGCAGGAAGATGCCGTGCGCGAATCCGACGTCGCGGCGACCGAACTGCTCGGCAAATACGCCGCGCTGAAGGAGAAACTGCTGGCCGCGCCCTGTCGCGTGTTGCTGGTGGGCGAGGGCGATGGGCTGACGCTGGCGAGCGACACCCTGGCCGAGTGCGGCCTGTGGCAAGGCCGCCGGCCGGCGGCGGGACCGCTGGTGCTGCCTGCCCCGGCGGCGGTGCCCGGCTCGGCCTGGATCGCCAACGGCGAAGTCAATTTCTGCGCCAAGGCCTACGCCGCCGTGCCCGAGGGTCATCCGGATGCGCCGGCGCTGTCGGTGCTGGCGCGCTTCCTGTCGGACGGCTTTCTGCATCCGGCCGTGCGCGAACGGGGCGGCGCCTATGGCGGCGGGGCCAGTTTCGACGCCGACAGCGCGGCCTTTGCCTTTTTCTCGTACCGCGACCCGCGGCTGGCCGAAACCCTGGCCGATTTCGACCGCGCGCTCGACTGGCTGCACGAACCGCAAACCCCGGAGTTGCTGGAGGAGGCCATCCTTGGCGTCATCCGACGTCTCGACAAGCCGCGCTCGCCGGCGGGCGCGGCGGTCAACTGGTTCTTCAGCGAACTGCACGGCCGCGATGCCGCGTTCCGCAGCCAGTTCCGGGCGCAGGTGCTGGGCACCACGCTGGCCGATTTGCGCCGGGTCGCCGCCCGTTGGCTGCAACCGGACACCGGGGTGATCGGGGTGGTGAGTCATGCCGGCGAGCGCGCCACGCTGGATGCGCTGGGTCTGGTGCGTTACAGCTTCTAGGGCGAGTGCCGGTGGATATCGAATTTGACGACGACGAGTCGGGCTTCTGGGAAGCCCGGGCGGTCTACGCGATGGCCAGCGGTTTCCGCCCCGGCCACCAGCAAGACGGCGACCGTGCGCTGGTCGATTTCCTGAAAGAAGCCAGCCTCGCGCACATGAACCGCGAGGCCTACGCCGAACTTCGCGCCGCGGCCGGCGTGCGCGACGGCGTATGGCCCAGCTGGTCGCT
>JAURHQ010000180.1 GCA_030833185.1 Gammaproteobacteria bacterium
CAACCAGCAGGTCATCGCGACCAAGCGCGTGCTCGAGCTCAACCCGCGCCATCCGTTGATCAAAAACCTGGCGGAAATGCAGGCGAAAGGTTTGGAAGTCGAACTTGAGCCCTACGCTCGGCTGCTGTATGACGAGGCGCTGTTGCTCGACGTCTCTGGCTTTGTGAGCGAAGGAGCCGGCGAGAACATTTTTGTGGTCAAGGACGGCAAGGTCTACACCCCCGACCTGTCTGCGGGCGCCCTCAACGGCATCACGCGCAACACCGTGGTTCACATTTGCCAAGACCTGGGCATCGAGCTGGTGCAAAAGCGCATCACCCGTGACGAGATCTACATCGCCGACGAGGCCTTCTTCACCGGCACCGCCGCTGAAGTGACCCCGATCCGCGAGCTCGATCGTGTCGAAATCGGTATCGGCTCGCGCGGCCCCATCACCGAGAAGATCCAGGCGGCCTTCTTCGACATCGTGAGCGGCCGCAACCCCAAGTACGCCCACTGGCTCACCCAGGTTTGAGGACCGGCACGCCATGACCACAGCCACCACCACCCGCCAGGAAACCGTCGTCGAGCTCAAGGCCGGTGACCTCAACGGCAACGGCGGCGTCTTCTGCCCCAGCCCGCGGGCCGGCATGAAGCTGTGGAATGGCCATCCACGCGTCTTCCTCGATGTAGCCAGCACCGGCCAAGCCCGCTGTGCCTATTGCGGCACCGTGTACCGGCTTGCCGCCGGAGAGCATTTCGACGGCGGCCACTGAGGCCAGCCGAACTACCCACTCCGCCCCGGCCGGCTGACCTGCCCCGGGGCGTTTTTCCTTCTCCATGAGCGATTCCCGAATGAACACGACCGCCCCGGGCACGGCCAGCCTGGTCATCGCGCCGCAGTGGATCGGCGACGCGGTCATGACCGAGCCCCTCATGCGCCGGCTGCATGCCCGCGGCGAGCGGCTCACTGTCGGAGCACTGCCCTGGGTGGCGCCGGTCTACCGCGCCATGCCGCAGGTCGCCGAGGTGGTGGAGTTTCCTTTCCAGCACGGTGGCTTGCAGCTGCGTGAGCGGCGCCGCCTCGCGCACGAGCTCGAGGGCCGCTTCAACACCGCCTACGTGCTGCCCAACTCCCTCAAGAGTGCGCTGCTTCCTTTTTTGGCCAGCATCCCGCGCCGCGTGGGCTACCTGGGTGAGGCCCGTGTGGGACTGCTTACCCACCGCCTCAAGAACCCCAAGGGCAAGCCGCCGATGGTGGCCTTTTACTCGGCGCTCGCCGGCGAGCCGGGCGTCGAAGCCGACCGACCGCGCCTGGCGCTTGCCGAGGGCGAGGCGGCCCGGGTTGCTGCGGCCCAGGGGCTGGAGGTCGGCGGCTACTACGTCTTTGCGCCGGGCGCGGAGTTTGGCCCCTCCAAGCGCTGGCCCTCGGCGCACTACGCAGGGCTGGCCACGCAGCTCGATGCGCCTGTGCTCTTGCTCGGGTCTGCCAAGGACGGTGATGTCTGCGACGAAATCACCCAGGCGGTGGCGGCCGCGGGCGCGCCAGACCGCTGTCGCCAGCTCGCGGGCCGTACCTCGTTGGCCGAGGCCTTCGCGCTGATTGCCGGCGCCCGCGCCATGGTAAGCAACGACTCGGGCCTGATGCATGTGGCGGCGGCCTTCGGCCGGCCGCAGGTTGCCCTGTTCGGGTCTTCCAGCCCACTGCACACGCCGCCCCTCAGTGACGCCGCGACGGTGATCTGGCTCAAGGACGATGCCGCCTATCAGCCGCCGCTCGATTGCGCGCCCTGCTTCGAGCGCGTATGCCCGCTGGCGCACCAGCGCTGCATGACCGACCTCGATCCGACGCGGGCTCTGCAGGCCCTGCGACGCGCGCGCATCAGTTCGCCCTGAATCAGGCTTCGGCCAGGGGCAGGCGCACCACGAAACAGGCCCCGCCGCCCGGGTTGTTCTCGCAGCGTACAGCGCCGCCGTGGCGTTCCACGATGGACTTCACCAGCGCCAGACCCAGGCCCACGCCACCGGCGTTTTCGCTGGCGCCCGGCATGCGGTAGAACGGCTCGAAGATGCGCTCACGCTGTGCCTCCGGCACGCCGGGGCCACGGTCGCAGACCCGCAGCACCGCTTGCGCTGGCGCGCCGCCAGCGCCATCCTCACGCGCCAGCGCCATTTCCACCTCGCCTGCGCCATGTCGGTGGGCGTTTTCCAGCAGGTTGCGAAGCACCCGGCGCAGCAGCCGGGGCTGACCCTGCAGCACCAAGGGCGCGCGGGTCGGCTGAACTTCCAGCCGAGCGCCTGTCCGGGCGCACTCCTCCGCAGCCAGTCCCATGAGGTCCACCGCCTCGGGCGTACCGATCTCTGCGCCCGGCATGTCCAGGCGGCTGGCGAGCAGAATTTCTCCGACCAGTTGGTCGAGCTCCTCGATGTTGCGTTCGATCTCGGCCCGAACGCGTTCATCGGTCTGCGGCCCCATCAGCGCCAAGCCCATGCGTATGCGCGTCAGCGGCGAGCGCAACTCGTGCGAGGCATTGGCCAGCAGCGATTTGTGGCTGTTCACCAGTTGCTCCACCCGCGCCGCCGCCCGGTTGAAGCGGCGCGCCAAAAAGGCGGCCTCGTCTTGGCCGGATTCGTCGACCCGCGCCTTCAGGTCGCCCTCGCCCCAGCGCTCGACGCCGGCGCGCAGTGCTTCAAGCCGCTGGGTAAGGCGGCGGATGATCGGGTAGCTGCCGACCGCCACCGCCAGGGCAACCACCGCCAGCATGATCAGCAGGCCATTCGTGCCGCGCAGCCAAGGGCGCGAGGGCGGCGCCGGGCCGAGCATGGGAGGCCCGCCGCGGTGCATGCCAAACTGGCTTCCGGGGACCGGCCGGCCGTCGCCCGGCGGTGCGCCGCGGCCCTCGTCGGGGCGGCGCTCTTCATCAGGTCGTTCGCGTGGCGGGATATGCACGATGACCGTGCGCCCGTCCTCCATCGGAACTGCAAATTCGACGCCGTGCCCCGGCACGAAGACCGGGCGGCTGCGTGTGCGCCCCAGTAACTCGCCATTGGCGTCGCGCAGGATGATCTCGCGCTCCCGCCCTCGCAGTCCCGAGGGCGCCTCGTCGGCATTGGCCCGCCAGAGCCAAGCAAAGGCCAGGGTGATCACCAGCACCGCGCCTACCACCGCCAGCCAGATGCGCAGGTACAGCGGCAGGCCGGTGAATCGGCGCGGGGGGTTGTTTGGAGCCATGGGCGTGTGGCGAGCGGAGCGCAGCGGGCGGCCGACTCAGTCTTGTTCGCGGGCGAACACGTAGCCCACCCCACGCACGGTGAGAATGCGACGCGGGTTCTTCGGGTCTACCTCGATGGCTGCGCGGATGCGGCCCATGTGGACATCGATCGAACGGTCGAAGGCCTCGAGCTCGCGTCCGCGCACCGCCTCCATGATCTGGTCGCGTGTCAGCACCCGTCCAGCGCGACCGGCCAGCGCCAGCAGCAGGTCGAACTGATAGGCGGTCAGTGAGGCGGATTGGCCGCCGACGGTCACGCGCCGGCCGGCGCGGTCGATTTCCAGCGAGCCAAAACGCAAGGGCGGCTCCCCCGCCTGCGGGTCAACATCGGCGCCCGCCGACGGCGCATGCCGCCTGCGCAGAATGGCCCGGATGCGCGCCAGCAACTCGCGTGGCTCAAAAGGCTTGGGCAGGTAGTCGTCGGCGCCCACCTCCAAGCCAATGATCCGGTCCATCGGGTCGCCCTTGGCGGTGAGCATCAGCACCGGCACCCGGCCAGCCGCGCCGGGCAGAGCGCGCAGGCGGCGGCACACCTCGAGGCCATCGAGGTCGGGGAGCATCAAGTCAAGGATGACGAGGTCGGGCAGGGCCTGCGGCGGCACGGCTAACGCGTCAAGGCCGCGCGTCGCATCGGGCACGTGGTCGACCGCAAAGCCGGCCGCCGCCAAGTAGTCCGCCACCATGCCAGCCAGGCGGGCATCGTCTTCGATCATGAGCAGGCGCGCCATGGATCCATGGTAGCCAAGGCCACCCGACAATTTTCGGCTCGTCGGCCTAGCCGAGGTAAAGCGGAGGTAAAACCGGGCCCGGTCTCAGGGGTTACGCGCGCCGACCCGCGCCGCCAACGCCACCAGCACCAGTACGGGCAGCCCCAGGCCGGCGGTAGCCAAGAAAAAGTCGGCGTAGCCATGTGCGTCGACGAACTGGCCCGAGAAGCCCGCCAGCCACTTGGGCAGCAGCAGCATGATGGAACTGAACAGCGCGTACTGCGTGGCCGAATAGCTCACATTGGTCAAACTGGACAGGTAGGCAATGAAGGCCGCCGAGGCGATGCCCGAGGCCAGGTTGTCGGCCGAGACGACGAAGATCAGGCCTTGCACGTCGTGCCCGCGGCCAGCCAGCCAGACGAAGAGCAAGTTGGTGGCCGCGCTGAGCACCGCGCCCAGCATCAGCACCCGCATCACGCCCAGGCGTAGCGCCAGCACGCCGCCGATGAAGGCGCCGGCCAGCGTCATCACCACGCCGTAGACCTTGCTCACGGCGGCGACCTCGTCCTTGGTGAAGCCCATGTCCACATAGAAGGGGTTGGCCATGATGCCCATGACCACGTCGCTGATGCGATAGACCGCGATCAGGGACAGCAACAGGGCCGCCTGCCAGCGGTAGCGGCGCACGAAGTCGGCAAAGGGCTCGACCACCGCTTCGCGCAGCCAGGCCGCGGCGCCGCGGGCCGGGGCGAGCGGCCTGTGCGCCGGTTCTGGCGAGAGCAGCACGGTGAGCACGCCGACCGCCATCGAAGCGGCCATGACCAGGTAGGCGGCCTGCCAGGCGGCTTGTTGGTAGGCAGACAGGGCCACCTGCGCCGTGGCAGGCCCCACAGCGCTGGCGGCGGCGCTGGCCGCAGCGGACGCCGCGCTCACAGCGGCGGCCAGTGCCGGTGCCTCGACACGCGCAGCAATCCACAGCACCCCTGCCCCGGCCCAGATCATCGCCAGCCGGTAGCCGGTCTGGTAGGCCGCCGCCAGGGCGGCCTGGTGCGCGGTGTCGGCTGATTCAATGCGGAAGGCGTCCAGGGCGATGTCTTGCGTGGCCGAGCCAAAGGCCACCAGCAACGCAAAGCCCACCACCGCCTGCAACTGCTGCTGCGGGTCGGACAGCGCCATGCCGACCAGGCCGGCGATCACCATCAGCTGCGCCAAGAGCAGCCAGGCGCGGCGGCGCCCCAGCCAGCGGGTCAGGCCCGGCAGCGGCAGCCGGTCGACCAGGGGCGCCCAGGCCCACTTGAAGCCATACGCCAGGCCCACCCAGGACAGGTAGCCGATGGTGGTGCGGTCGATGCCGGCCTCACGCAGGCGAAAGCTCAGGGTCCCCAGCACTAGCAGCAGGGGCAGGCCGGCGCCGAACCCGAGCAGCAGCATGCGCCAGGTGGCAGGCTCGAGGTAGACGCGCAGGGCGGCGAGCCACCCAGGTGCCAGTTCGGGTGCGGGTGCGGGCGTGGACGTAGGCACGGGCGCAGGGGTGCCGGATGGCGTTGCGGCGGGAGCGTCGGCGGGTGTGGGCATGGTGACGCGTCATTATCATGGGCGCCATGTGCCGCGCTTGCTACGAAAACGTCGCTGATTCCCCTCACCTCTCCCCGGACCTGCTGTCCGGCGCAGGGGCGTCGCGGCATGCCGTGCTCGGCGCCGAGCGGCAGGCGGCCGGGGCGAAGACCTGGCATCCGCGCCGCGCTTTCTTGCTGGCCGCCAGTGCCGCCGCCGCTGCGCCCGTCCTGGCCCAAGTGGAGGTCGGCGAGGCCTCCCGGCTGCGCAACCTGGTGCCCGCCGGCGAGATTGAATCCGCTTCGATGCAGGAGTACGGCCGCATGATCGCCCAAGCGCGCCAGCAGCGCGCGCTGGCACCGGACGACTACCCGGCCTTGCAACGGCTGCGCGGCATTTCCCAGCGCCTGATTCCTCTTGCACCGCGCTGGAACGACCGCGCGCGCCAATGGCGTTGGGAGATCAACCTGATCGGCAGCCAGCAGATCAACGCCTTTTGCATGCCGGGCGGCAAGATCGCCTTTTTCACTGGCCTGCTGGACAAGCTCGCGCTCACCGAAGACGAAACCGCGGTCGTCATGGGCCACGAGATGGCGCATGCGCTGCGCGAACACGCCCGCGCGCGGATCGCCAAGACCCAGGGGACCGGTATCGGCCTGTCGGTGCTCTCCCAATTGCTGGGTCTGGGCCAGCTGGGCGACCTGGCGGCCAATATGGGGACCCAGCTGCTGTCGCTGCGCTTCTCGCGCGACGACGAGGTCGAGGCTGACTTGGTGGGGCTGGAGCTGGCCGCGCGGGGCGGCTATGACCCGCAGGCCTCGGTCACGCTGTGGGAAAAGATGTCCCGCGCATCGGGGGACAAGACGGGACCGGCTTTCCTGTCTACCCATCCCACCGGCCCCGAGCGCATCACGCGGCTGCGCGAGAACGTCCCCAAGGTTCAGGCCCTGTACGAGCAGGCGCGGGGCACCCGCTGAGGCCTGCGCCGGGCCCGGCCAAAGTTACATCACATCACATCGCAGCAATAGCCACAGCGGCTGGTGCCTTCGTGAGGCGCGCTCAGGTCCCGCCCACGAAGGGGTTGGTCGCCCGCTCCTGGCCGAAGCTGCTTTCGGGGCCGTGGCCGGGAATGAACACCGTGTCGTCGCCCATGGGCCACAGGCGCCCGGTGATGCTGTCGATCAGCTGCTGGTGGTTGCCCTGGGGAAAGTCGGTGCGGCCAATGCTGCCGGCAAACAGCACATCGCCCACGAAGGCGCGGCCGATCTCGGGCGAGTAAAAAACCACATGACCGGGCGTGTGGCCGGGGCAGTGCCGCACCTGCAGCGTGTGGCTGCCCAGGGTGACGGTGTCGCCGTCGTGTAGCCAGCGGGTGGGTGTGAAGGGCTGCGCGGGCGCAAAGCCAAAGCGCTCGCTTTGCATGGCCAGGCCGTCGATCCAGAACTGGTCGCCCTCCTGCGGACCAATGATGGGCAGCGACAGCCGCTCGGCCAGCTCGCCGGCGCCGCCAAGGTGTCCAAGGAGTTCTCTAAAACCGCGAAAATCGAGCAGGAGATTCAGAACCTCATAGAAACGCACAATCTGGCTGCGGGACACAAG
>JAURHQ010000181.1 GCA_030833185.1 Gammaproteobacteria bacterium
GAGCCTTAGCCATGACCCCGTTTGCCGAACTCAGCCAGTTTCGGGTCGACATCAGCGAACACATCGCGCTGGTCACCATGAACAACCCGCCGGTCAACGCCCAGGGCCGCGTGTTCCACGAAGAAGCCGCGCTGATTTTCGACACCCTGAGCGATATGACCGAGGTACGGGTCGCGGTGCTGACCGGCGCTGGCAAATGCTTTTCGGCCGGCGCGGACATCAAGGGCCGGGCGGGCGTGGAACGGCCGGCGGGTGACATCTGGCAGCACAACCGCCGCGCACGGGAGTGTTTTCATGCGATCACCGAATGCCGCAAGCCGGTGATCGCCGCGATCAACGGGCCGGCGCTGGGCGCGGGACTGGCGGTGGCGGCGGCCTGCGACATCCTGATCGCGGCTGAAGAAGGGTCGCTCGGCTTGCCCGAAATCGACGTCGGCCTGCTCGGTGGCGGACGCCACGCCATGCGGCTCTTCAGCCACTCGCGCATTCGCCGGATGATGCTGACCGGCCTGCGGGTGCCGGGCGCGGAACTCTACCGGCTGGGCGTGGTGGAAGCCTGCGTGCCGCAGGCCGAACTGCTGCCCACCGCGATGAATCTGGCGCGCGAAATCGCCGCCAAGAGCCCGGTAGCCATTACGCTCGCCAAACACGCGCTCAACACAATCGAGGAAATGAGCCTGCGCGACGGCTATCGCTTCGAGCAGAACATGACCGCCGAGCTCAGCAAGTACGAAGACTCGAAGGAAGCCATGCTGGCCTTCGCGGAGAAGCGCAAGCCGGTCTTCAAAGGCCGCTAGGCGGGTTCCCGCGCGGCGGGCTTCAACAGGCTAAGCACCAGCGCGCCGCCACAGCAGAGCATGGCGGCAAGCTGCGGCGGGCCCAGCGGCTCGTCGCGGACCAGCGCGCCCGACACCATCGCCACCACCGGCACCATCACCGCCGAGAGGCCGGCCACATTGGCCGGCAGCATGCCGACGATTGAGAACCAGCAGAGATTGCCCAGCGCCATCGGCACGATGGTGACGTAGCTGACTACCGCAATCGTGAGGCTGGAGGGCATGAACCACTGCCGGTCGGTGAAGATCAAACCAAAGACGGCAATCGGCAGCGAGGACAGCAGCAGCTGCCAGCCGGTGATGACGGTGGCCGAGGCCGCGATCGGACGGCGTTTGTAGAGAATCGTGCCGATGGCCCAGCCGACGGCCGCGACCAGCCCGGCGGCAAACCCGAGCGGCGCTTTGGCGTAGGCGCTAAGCCCCGGAATCAGCAACAGCAGCACCCCCGCCGCGCCCAGCCCCAGCGCCAGCAAGGCGCGGCCGGACAGGCGCTCGCCCAGAAACAGCCACGACAGCAGCGCGGCCCACAGCGGCATGGTGAACCCGAGCACCGCGGACTGGCCCGAGGGAATGCTGATGGCTGACCAGGCGCTGGCCACGTTCCACACCACCAGATAGGAAAACGACGCCAGCAGCATCACGCCCCAGTCCTGACGCGGAATCGACAGCGGCAGCCCGCGCAGGCGCGCAATGAGCAGCAGCAACGAACCCGCGCCGAACAGCGATATGGTGCGGAAGGTCCACACCGAGAGTTCACGCATGGCGAGTGGAAACAGGGGCCAGTTGGTGCCCCAGATCAGCGTCAGCACGGTCAGCAGCACAAACGCGCGGCGGGGCACAGTAGACATCATGGACTCGAGGCTCCCACGCTGCGGCGCCCCAAGGCAAGCGCGAGCGTGTGCTTAATTGACCCGACGCGTGCGGTCTTTCCAATACGGCTCGCGCAGCTCCCGTCGCAGCACTTTGCCGGAAGGATTGCGCGGCAGCGCGGCCACGAAGTCGATCGACTTCGGCACCTTGTAGCCGGCAATGCGGGTGCGGGCAAAGCTGATGATGTCGGCGGCGTCCGCCGCAGCGCCCGGCTTCAGCACCACGATGGCTTTCACGGCTTCGCCCCATTTTTCGTCCGGCACGCCAATCACCGCGACGTCGGCCACCGACGGGTGTCCGAAGACCGCGTTTTCAACTTCGGCCGGGTACACGTTCTCGCCGCCGGAGACGATCATGTCTTTTACGCGATCGTGGATGTAGAGGAAGCCGTCGGCGTCGAGATAACCCGCATCGCCGGTATGAAACCAGCCTTCGCGAATGGCGTCTGCGGTCGCGTCGGGCCGGCCCCAGTAGCCTTTCATCACCACGCCAGAACGGATCAGCACCTCGCCCACCGCGCCGGGCGGCAGTTCGGCGCCGGCGTCATCCACCACCCGCAGTTCGATGCCCGGATAGGCCTGCCCTGCCGCCCGCAGCCGGCCGCGCGCGGGGTCGTGATCCGCATCCATCAGGCAGGTGCCGGCGCCCACGGTTTCGGTCAGGCCATAAAGCTGGAAAAACTGGCAGCCGAACACCGCGCGGGCTTTCAGCAGCAGATCTTCGGCGATCGGCGAAGCGCCGTAATACAGCCGACGCAGCGAAGAGAAATCGGTTTCCGCCACTTTCGGGTGCTGCAGCATGAACAGCATCACGGCTGGCACGAAGAACGCGTTGTTCACGCGATAGCGGGGAATGAGTTCGAGGATCTGGACCGGGTCGACCTCTTTCATGATGACCGCGGTACAGCCCTGGGCGACCGCAATCACCCCCATATTGACCCCCGCCACGTGGAAGACAGGCATGCAGGCCAGCGCCACTTCGCCGGCGGCGAAATCGGCCCATTGGGCGGCGGCAGCGGCGTTGAAAAACGCGAAATAGTTGGCGGTCGACAGCTGCACGCCTTTCGGGTGCCCGGTGGTGCCGCTGGTATAGAGCTGGATGACGTCGGCCTCGAGCGCCACCGGCAGCAGCGGGTCGTCGGTGGCGGCGGCCGCGCGCCAGTCGTCGAAGGCGGGGTACTCGGCGTGCCCGCCGTCCATCGCCACCACCGCGCGCAGGCCCGGGCATTCTGCCAGCAAGGCCGGCACCAGCGCGTAGTACTCCGCGCCGACAAACAGCGCCTCGCAGCGCGCGTCGTTCATGATGTAGACCAGCTCCGGCAGCGCCAGCCGCCAGTTGGCGCTGACCGTCACCTGCCCGGCCTTGAAGGCGCCGAACAGCAGCTCGTAGAAGCGGTCGGCGTTCTTGCCCAGATAGGCCAGACGGGAGTCTGGCTTCAGGCCCAACGCGGCCAGACCGTTGGCCACCTGGCTGGCGCGGGCGTCGAGTTCATCAAAGCGGGTGTGACGGCCCTCAAACACGAGGGCCGTCGCCGCCGGCCGCTGGCGGGCCTGTTCACGGGTGATATCAGCAAGGGACGTCAGTCGATCGAGATCAAACACGGTGAGTCTCCTGTCAGTGTCACCCGGGCCAGCGCCGCCGGCCGCGGGACAAGGCCGATTACGGTGCCAGCGCTTCCAGCGCCGCCCAATCCGGACCCGGCTGGCCGTCCGGCCGAATGGGCTGGATGACGACCTGATCGGCGCCGTGCGTGAAGTACTCGTTGAGCCGGGCCTTGATGCTCGCCGCATCGCCCCACAGCACCATGGCATCCATCAGGCGGTCGCTGCCGCCGTTCTGGTGGTCGGCTTCGGTGAAGCCGAGGCGATACCAGTTCTTGTAGTAGTTGGGCAACGGCAGGTAGGGACCCAGCGCAGCGCGAGCCGCGGCGCGCGCGGCCACCGGATCGGTGGTCAGGCAGACTTTCTGCTCGCAAATCACCGCCGCGTTCGGGCCCATCGAATCGCGTGACAGGGTCGCCTGCGGCGGCGTGATGTTGTAGGGGAAGGCGCCCAGCGTGCGCTCGGCCGAGAGCTTCGACATATTCGGGCCCAGCGCCGCCAGCACCAGCTGCTTGGCGATGTTGTCGCGGCCGAGGGCTTTCCAGCTCGCGTCCATCGCATCCAGATAGTTGCGCATGGTCTTCACCGGCTGACCGTATTCATGACCGCGCAGATCAGAGACCAGCGGCGCGTGCGACACGCCCAGTCCCAGCACAAAGCGGCCGCCGTACAGGTCGTTCAGGCTGTTGTGGCCCATGACCGAGGCCGACGGGTCGCGGGCGTAGATGTTGGCGATACCGCTCGCCACCACCAGCTGTTTGCTGTGCGACAGCAGGTAGCCGCCGAGGGCAAAGGTTTCGTAGTTGAAGGCCTCGGGATACCACAGCGTGGAATAGCCCAGCGACTCGACGCGGCCGGCGAGCTCGGCCAACTGGGCGCCGTTCATGATGTCGGTGAAGGTGAAGACACCGTATTTGCCAAATTTCATGCGAATTTTCCTGTGATTGTGCGATAGGACTGCGAAACGTAACGGGCGCGCGCCTCAGCGCGCTTCGTCCAGAATCTCGCCGAAGCGTTCGACCACTTCCAGACACTCGGTGCGCGAGGGGTAGTAGTGACCTTCGTTCACCGGATTACGCGTGCGGATGCACAGCCAGTCCGGGTTGATGTGTTCCTTGATTTCGCCCAGGCGATCCAGCCATTTCTGCCGATTGCCGATGCACAGGAACATGTTTTCCACCGCCTCGAGCATATTGGCCGGGGTGGCATCCGGGTCGAGGCCTTTCTCGGCGTAGAAGCTCCATTCGCGGATCCAGCGATGGCCGTGCTTTTCGCGCAGATCCGGCTCGTCGCCAATCCAGCCTTCAAAGCCCATCGTGAACTGCCAGTTCTTCTTACCGAGCTTGTCGGCCTTCTCGCGCATGGCCTCGACCTGCGGCTTCAAGGTTTTAACATCCGGTGGGAACCACAGGCACCAGCCGTCCCAGCGCAGCGCGCGCTCCAGCGCCTTGTCGGCAAACGCGCCAATCCACACCGGCGGGCGCGGCTGCTGGTAGGGCTTGGGCGTCATTTTTACGCCCTCGTAGTTGAAGAACTCGCCGTGATAGTTGACGGTCTCCTGCGTCCAGCAGGCTTCGATGATGTCCATCACTTCTTCAAAGCGCTTGCCGCGCTTGGCATAGGGCACGCCGAAGCAGCGGAAATAGTCTTCGTGATAGCCAACGCCGGCGCCGAAGGTCAGGCGACCGCGCGAAAGGCAGTCGATCTGCGCCAGCTGCTCGGCCAGATGCACCGGGTGATGGAACGTCGGTTGAATGACGGTGCAGGCAATTTCGACCCGCTTGGTCCGGGCGGCAATCGCGGCCATCTGGGTGATGGTGTTGGGCCACCAGGTTTCGGGACGCTGGTGGCGCTCGGGCACCCACAGGCCGTCGAAGCCCACGCGTTCGGCAATCTCGGATTCGGCAAGGCAATGGTCCATGGCGTCCGCGACCTCGGGGCCGGTCGGCAGGACGGTCTGGTCATAAGGGCCGAAATGGGTGTCCGGCATGTAGGCGATTTTCACGGGGCTGGGCTCTCTGTGGGTGTTAAGGGGGCGCCCGGAATCTAGGCAGGGGCCGCAGGGCTCACAAGCCGCACGACGTTCAGCCCTGGTCCAGCGCCTCCTCAATCCGCTCGACCAGCGTGCGCAGCACCTTCACCCGCGCCCAGTTTTTGTTTTCGGCTTCAACCAGCGTCCACGGCCCGATGGCGGTGGAGGTGCGTTCGATCATCTCCGCGGCCGCCACCTCATAGTGCGGCCACTTCTGGCGGTTACGCCAGTCTTCTTCGGTGATCTTGAAGCGCTTGAAGCCGGTCTCTTCACGCTCGCGAAAGCGTCGCAGCTGTTCGGCCTGCGAGACCTGCAGCCAGAACTTGCAGAGGATGCCGCCGCCATCGACCAGCTCCTGCTCGAACTGGTTGATTTCGCTATAGGCACGGTACCATTCATCTTCACTGGCGAAGCCTTCCACCCGTTCAACCATCACGCGCCCATACCAGGAGCGATCAAAAAAAGTGCTCCTGCCATCGCGCTGTAGTTGTCGCCAGAATCGCCACAAGTAGTGGTGGGCCTTTTCTTCATCGGTGGGCGCGGCGATGGGAATAATGCGGTACTGGCGGGCGTCCAGCGCCGCCGTGACGCGCCGGATCGCGCCGCCCTTGCCGGCCGCGTCCATGCCTTCAAACGCGCAAATGACCGAGCGCTCACGAAACTTCTTCGAACGCGCCAGCTGGTTGAGCTCGCCCTGCAAGCGCGCCAACTCCTGAGCGTATTTGCGATCGCCCAGCTTGCGCTCGAGCTTCAACTGGTTAAGCACGTTACGGCCATCGGCCGGCAACGCCGGCAGGGCCACGCCGCTGGCCGGCACCGGGCGCTGCTCCAGATGTTTGCGGATGGCCGCCAGCAGCACGCTGCCCACGGTGTACTGGCGATAACGCGCATCGCGCCCTTCCACCACTATCCACGGCGCGTGGGCCGCCGAGGTCAGGCGCAGCGTATGTTCGGCCACCGCGTAGTAGCGGTCATAGCGCTTGAACTGCTGCCAGTCGGCCCGCGTCACCTGCCAGCTCATGACCGGATCGGCGTCGATTTTTTCCAGCCGCTTGCGCTGCGATTGTTTGTCCAGATGGAACCAGAACTTCAGGATCAGCGCGCCTTCATCGGCCAGCATCCGCTCGAAGTGATTGATGCGTTCGATTTCGAGCGCCAGCGCTTTTTTGCCGGTCTTGCCCCACACGCGGTCAACGATGGGGTCGGTATACCAGGATCCAAAAAAAATCCCGATCTGGCCCTTGCGCGGCAGTTCGCGCCAGTAGCGCCACATGCGCGGACGCTCGGCTTCTTCGTCGCTGGAGCCATCGAAGGCGATGGTGCGGATATGCCGCGGGTCCATCCACTCGTTCAGCGTGTTGACCGTCTCGCCCTTGCCCGCGCCGTCGACGCCCGCAATCAGCACGATGACCGGAAACCGGCCGTCCGCATGCAGCGCCCACTGCGCTTCCAGCAGCGCCTCGCGCAGGGCCGGGATTTCGACGGCATAGGTCGCCTTGTCCATTTTGTGGCCGATTTCGGCGGCTTCGAACATGTCTATTTCTCCCCGGCCGCGGCCGTGTCGCTGACCCCGAAGAAGGTCAGGATGCGCGTCATCATGGTTTCGCGAGTGTTCTGGGGGAGCGGTTTATTGCCGCTACCGGCGGCGGTCAGACGAGCCAACTCCGCTTCGCGCTCCACCAGCAGGTGCGACAACTGCGCGGCGAGCGCCGGACGCGCCCGGAGCACGCCTTCAAAGCTTTCCTTGTCGAGCCGGA
>JAURHQ010000182.1 GCA_030833185.1 Gammaproteobacteria bacterium
GGCAGCGGGTGCACCGGCTCCCAAGTCGTCAGCCGCTCGGCCGCGCGCGGGCTCAGCACGATCATGCCGTGCGCGCCTTCCCCGCCCAGCACCTTCTGCCAGGAGTAGGTAACGACGTCGAGTTTGTCCCAGGGCAGTTCCATCGCGAATACCGCCGAGGTGGCATCGCAGATAGCCAGACCGGCGCGGTCGGCGGGAATCCAGTCGGCGTTCGGCAGGCGGGCGCCGGAGGTCGTGCCGTTCCACACAAACACCACGTCGTGGCTGAAATCGACCGCGGCCAGATCCGGCAGTTCGCCGTAGGGCGCGGTCATCACGCGGGTGTCCGGCAGACGCAGGCTCTCGGTGATATCGCTGACCCACTCCTGACCGAAACTTTCCCAGGCCAGCACGTCGACCGGGCGGGACCCGAGCAGACTCCACAGCGCCATTTCCACCGCGCCGGTATCGGAGGCCGGCACGATGCCAATCCGGTAATCGGCCGGGATGCCCAGCAGGCGGCGGGTTTCTTCAATGGCGGATTTCAGGCGGGCCTTGCCTTCTTTCGAGCGGTGCGAGCGGCCCACGAGGGCGCCCGACAAGGCATCGACCGTCCAGCCTGGCCGCTTGGGGCAAGGGCCGGACGAAAAGCAGGGGTTCGCGGGTTTCACCGCGGGCTTAGGCATCTCTCTGTTCATGCGTATTCCGTAGGGCTGCGAAGCGAGGCCGCATTCTACTGGCCAAAGGGTTTATTGCAACGCAACTAAATGACCTGCGGGCGAGCGCTCAAGGCCGCGCGATGCGACGGGCCTGCCCGCCCCTCAGGCAGTCGGACCTTCCAGTGCGGCCCGCCGCAACAGCGCGCGAGCGGAATCGGCCGTTGCGCCCTGCTCCGCATGCGCCGTACCGCCGGCCAGCAGGCGCGCGTAGGCCGCATGTAGCGCCTGCTCGCGCCGCGCCCAGGCGCGGCTGAAGGTCTGGCGCAAGGCCGCTTCGCGCGCCTCCACCCGCGCCGCGATGAGCGCCTCAACCGGGCTGTCGGCTGGCGTTGCCGCCGGCGGCGCAGACCCCAGTGTCTGCCAGGGCACCGCCAGATAGCGGGCACGATGTCCGGCTGCGCGCAGTTGAAAGGCCGCAGCCGCCGCCTGCGTCGGATCGTCGGCGTAAGCCAGATAGGACTGCGCGGGCGCCAGCCGCGCGCAAAGCCAGGGCAACAGGGCGAGCGGCACATTCAGCGCCGCGTCCAGATGCGCCACGCGATACGCGGCCGGCTCGCGCACGTCCAGCCAGACCGCGCCAGCAGCCTGCGCGAGCGTCGCTTCCCCCGCGGCCAGTCCTTCCAGCACGGCGCTGCAGATCGCGCTCCTGAAGACCGCCGACGGCAGTCGCATCACGGCCCCGTCCGCTTTCCAGCGCACGCGGGCAGTCCACGGCTGACCGGTAATCAACGGCACCTCGCCAAAGGCCTCTCCCGGGCCGAGCAGGCCCAGCGACAACCGGCGCCCCTCGGCCGGATTTTCCCGGCTCATCGAGGCGAGCCCTTCGGCCACGATGTAGTAATCGCCGGGCGGTGCGCCCTCGGCAATCAGGGTCTCGCCGGCCATGAGCGGGATCCGCTCCAGCGCGTCAAACACACGTTTCAGGCTGACCGGCGCCAGCAGCCCGAACAAGGGCGACTGCAAGAGGCGCCCTGCCCAGTCCGGCGCGCGGTCGCCGTCCAGTTCGTCAACTTCAATCCGGGTATCAGGCGCCATCGCAATTCCTGCGCGAGGACCAAGCGGTCGGGGCTTCACTATGCGCAAGCCCGCCACCGCCGCCCCCGAGCGAGATCAAGAAATCCCAACCGCCTTTACAAGACCGGCAGTGGCGGGCATGGTCAGCGCCCTTCCCTTGTTCACCCCCGGATTGGAGCGCCCGCTGTCATGTGGCAGAGCCTGCAGATTTATCACGTCAACATTAACTGCACGAACCTCGAACGTTCGTTTGCGTTCTATCAGAAGCTGGGGTTTCACGAAGTCATCGACCTGCCCGAAGGCGAGCTGCCGGGCCTTGGTCCGGTGCCCCGTCGCGGCCGCGCCAAGCTGCTGCAGCTGGGCAAGGACCCGCGCGGCACGATGCTCGATTTACTGGAATGGACCGATCCCCCGACCAGCGGCACGCCCTACCCGCATCTCGCGCACGTTGGCATTGCGCGGCTGTGTTTACGGGTGAAAGGTCTGGACGAGATGGTGGCGATGCTGGAAGCGGACGGCGTCACGCTGGTCGACCGACCGCATCGGCCGGGCTTGAACGGCGCCAATCACCAGTTTGTATGTTTTCTCGACCCGGACGGGACGGTGATCGAACTGATGGAGTTCTTCAAATAGCCGCGTGCACCAGCCGCGACCCGCGCGGCGGCAGGCGCAGCAGCATAAACACCACGATGCCGACGTTGAGCAGGTTCCAGCCGGTGCCGTTCAGGAACGCGCCGGTGTAATTGCCCGTGTAGTCGTAAATCGCGCCCGACATCCAGCCGCCCAGCGCCATGCCGAGCAGCGTGGCGGTGACCACCATAGCCACCCGCGAGCCCGCTTCGGCAGCCGGGAAATACTCGCGAATGATGATGGCGTAAGACGGCACGATGCCGCCCTGAAACAGGCCGAACAGCGCCGAGACGACGTACAGCGAGGCCAACCCGTCCGCCGGCAGGAAGAGGAGCAGCGCCACGCCCTGCATGCTCGAGCCGATGAGCAGCGTGCGCAGGCCGCCAATGCGGTCGGCGACGAAACCCGAGGCCAGCCGACTGATGATGCCGCAGGCCAACATCAGGGACAGCATCTCCGCGCCACGCGCCGGCCCGAAGCCCAGGTCCCCGCACAGCGCCACCAGATGCACCTGCGGCATCGACATCGCCACACAGCAGGCCACCCCCGCCACGCAGAGCAGGACTTGCAGCGTCGCCGGCGACAGCTCGCTGGCCAGCGCACGCGACCCGCCGAGCCCGACCGCCGCGCTTCCGGCCGGCGCCACCGGCGCCGGCCGGCGCAACAGGAGCGCGATGGGCAGCATGCAGGCGGTGCAGGCGAGCCCGATCATTTCGTAGGTGCTGCGCCAGCCGTAGGCGGCAACCAGATGCTGGGTAATCGGCGGCCACAGCGCGCCGCCCAAGTAGTTGCCGCTGGCGCAGATCGCGACCGCGATGCCCCGCCGGCGCGAGAACCAGTGCGAAATATCCGCAAGCAACGGCGAGAACGTGGCCGAGGCGCCCAGCATGCCGATCAGCAACCCCTGGGCCAGCGCGAACTGCAGCGCGCTACCGGCATGCGCCGCCACGCCAAAGCCAATGCATTGCATCAGCGCGCCGGCCAGTACCGGCCGCATCACGCCGTAGCGATCGACCAGCCGGCCCATCAACAGGCCGCCGGCGGCAAAGCCCAGCATGGTCGCGGTAAAGGGGAACGAGGCGCCGGCGCGCGCGATCTGGAATTCGCTCTGGATGCCGGGCAAGACCACTACCACGGTGTACATGCCCGCGCCACCGATGGTCATCAGGGCGACCGCAGCCGCCAGCCGCAGCCAGGCGTAGGGTGATTCGACCGCGTCGGTAGCTTGGTAAGTCATGCGGGGCGGGAGACTACAGGGAATCCGCCCGCCCGTCGCCGCTAGCGGCCACGCCGCGCCGCACGGATTAGCGCCGCGCCGCGCTCGGCGATCATCAAGGTCGGCGAATTGGTATTGCCCGAGGTGATGGTCGGCATGATGGAGGCATCAACCACCCGCAGCCGGCCGATGCCCCGCACGCGCAGTTCTGCGTCCGTCACGGCCTGCACATCCTCTGCTCGACCCATCGCGCAGGTGCCCACCGGATGAAAGATGGTGGTGCCGATGCGCCCGGCGGCTTCGGCCAGCGCTTCCTCAGTGTCGGGCCCGGGACCCGGCAGGTATTCCTGCGGTTGATACGGCGCCAATGCCGGCTGGGCGACGATCCGGCGCGTGATGCGCAGGGAGCGCGCGGCGGTCTGGCGGTCGTCCTCATGGCTCAGATAACAGGGCGCAATCGCCGGCGCGCTGGCCGGCGCGGTGTCGCGGATGTGCACGTAGCCGCGCGAGGACGGGCGCAGATTGCACACGCTGGCGGTGAAGGCTGGAAAGTGGTGCAGCGGTTCGCCAAATTTGTCGAGCGACAGGGGCTGCACGTGGTACTCGATGTCCGGCGTCGCCGCGCCCTCGTGCGAGCGCGTGAACAGCCCCAGCTGGCTGGGCGCCATGGTCAAGGGACCGCGGCGGAACAGCGCGTATTCGAGGCCCATCATGGCCTTGCCCCACAGGCTGTTGGCCTGCTGGTTGAGCGTCTTGATGCCGGAAACCTTGTAAATCAGGCGCAGCTGCAAATGGTCCTGCAGATTGCCGCCGACCCCTTCTAGCGCGTGGGCCACCGGCACGCCGCGCGCCTGCAGCAGCGCTGCCGGACCAATGCCGGAGCGTTGCAGGATGGCCGGCGAGCCAATGGCGCCGGCGGTCAGGATCGTCTCGAGCCGCGCCCGCGCGATCTGTCGCACCCCGCCCAGTTCAAACTCGACGCCTCGCGCCTCGCGGCCGTCCAGCACCAGCTTGTCGATCAACGCGCCGGTCACCACCCGCAGGTTCGGGCGCTGCCTGGCGGGCCGCAGGAACGCCTTGCTCGCATTCCAGCGCACGCCGCGGCGTTGGTTCACTTCGAAGCTGCTGACGCCGGCGTTGTTGCCACGGTTGAAGTCGGTGGTCGCGGCGATGCCGGCCTCGGTAGCGGCTTCGGCAAAGCGGTCCAGCAGATCCCAGCGCAGACGCTGCTGCTCGACCCGCCACTCGCCGCCGCTGCCGTGCAGGGCGTCGCCGCCGCGCCAATGGTCTTCGCTGGCCTTGAATACCGGCAGCACCGCGTCCCAAGCCCAGCGTGGATCGCCGGTCAGCGCCGCCCAGCGGTTGTAGTCCTCGGCCTGCCCGCGCAAATACAGCATGGCGTTAATCGACGACGAGCCGCCCAGCACGCGGCCACGGGCATACATGATGGAGCGCCCGTTAAGGCCGGGCTCGGGCTCGGTCCGGTAGCACCAGTCGGTGCGCGGATTGCCAATGCAGAACAGATAGCCAACGGGGATGTGGATCCAGATCCAGTTGTCCTTGCCGCCGGCTTCAAGCAGCAGCACGGAAACCTCGGGGTCGGCCGAGAGGCGGTTGGCCGGCACGCAGCCGGCGGTGCCGCCGCCGACGATAACGTAGTCGTACTCGCCAAACTCGCGGATGGTGCTCACTTGTTCACCGGCATCACAAATTCTGGACCTTTGGCGATCGAGTCCGGCCAGCGCTGCATCACGCTCTTGTAGCGGGTGTAGAAACGCACGCCCTCCTCGCCATAGGCGTGGTGGTCGCCGAACAGGCTCTGCTTCCAGCCGCCGAAAGAGTGCCAGGCCATGGGCACGGGAATGGGCACGTTGACGCCGACCATGCCCACTTCGATGCGGTTGACGAAGGCCTGCGCGGTGCCGCCGTCGCGGGTGTAGAGCGACACGCCGTTGCCAAAGGCATGCGAGTTGACGAGCGCGACGGCCTCCGCAAAGGTCGGCACCCGCACCACGCAGAGCACGGGCCCGAAGATTTCATCGCGGTAAATCGACATCGTTGGGGTCACGTGGTCAAACAGGCTCGCGCCGAGGAAAAAGCCCTCGCCACAGTCCGCTGGCAGGCCTTCGCGCCCGTCGAGCAGCAGCGTCGCGCCTTCGCGCACGCCGGCGTCCAGATAGCCCGCCACCCGGTCGCGATGCGCGGCGGTAACCAGCGGGCCAATGTCGATGTTGTCCGTGAGACCGCTGCCGATACGCAAGCGCTGCGCGCGGGCCTGCACGCGGGCGATCAGATCATCCGCCACCTCGCCCACCACCACCGCCACCGAAATGGCCATGCAGCGCTCGCCGGCCGAGCCGTAGGCCGCACCGATCAGCCCGTCCGCTGCCTGGTCGAGATCGGCGTCCGGCATCACGATGAGGTGATTCTTGGCCCCGCCGAGCGCCTGCGCCCGCTTGCCGGCGCGCGCGGCGGTTTCGTAGATGTAACGCGCGATGGGCGTGGAGCCGACGAAAGACACCGCCGCGATGTCCGGGTGCGCGAGCAGCGCATCCACCGCCAGCTTGTCGCCCTGCACGACGCTGAACACGCCCGCCGGCAGGCCCGCTTCGGCCAGCAGCTCGGCGGTCAGCAAGGAGGGCGAGGGGTCGCGCTCGGAGGGCTTCAAGATGAAGGCGTTGCCGCAGGCCAGCGCCATCGGCGCCATCCACATGGGCACCATGAACGGAAAATTGAAAGGCGTGATGCCGGCCACCACGCCGAGCGGCATGCGCTGGCTCCAGTGGTCGATGCCGCCGCCAATGCCATGCGAGTGCTGGCCTTTCAGGAGATGCGGCGCGCCGCAGGCGAACTCGATGACCTCCAGCCCCCGCTGCACTTCGCCCGCGGCGTCGGGCAGGGTCTTGCCATGTTCCAGCGTGATGAGGCGCGCGAGGTCGGCGGTGTGACGATCGACCAGATCCTTGAACTTGAACAACACCCGCGCCCGGCGTTGCGGCGCCCAGTCGGCCCATTCGACCGCTGCCGCGCGGGCCGCGGCCACCGCCCGTTCAACGTCGCTGGCTTCCGCCAGCGCCACCTCGCGTACGGCCCTGCCCTGTGCCGGATCGTAGACCGGCGCGGTGCGCAGCGCGGCGCCGGGTTCAAGGCGACCGTTGATCCAGTGACCGATGCGGTTTTGCGGTTCCAGGTGGACAAGGCTCATGGACAGACTCCGGAGTAGGCGGACGGGGCATTTGAGCCGGCCTTGAGGGCCTTGCCAAGCGGCGCGGCGTGTTCAGGCTTCGGCATAGCGAATCTCCAGTACAAAAAACGCCGACTGCGGGGCCTCGCCGGCGGCCTGCACGGCGTCGTCCACGCGCTTGCCCAGCAGCGCTCGCGCCAGCGGGGAGTCGACGCTGATCGCGCCCTGTGCGGCATCGGTCTCGTCGCTGCCGACGATGCGGTAGTCGCGCCGGCTGCCGTCTTCGGCTTCAAGCGTCACCGTGG
>JAURHQ010000183.1 GCA_030833185.1 Gammaproteobacteria bacterium
TGGCATGGGTGATGCTGCAGCGAGCGTCCGAGGGGATGTGGCGCGACAGGGTGTCGTGCAGGCCGATGCGCTCGATGAAGTGGTTGATCAGGGGCAGCGGGCCCAGGCGCTCGGTGTGAAGAGTGAAGCCTGCCGCCTCCTTGGTGGAAGTCGGGGCTTGCGAGCTTGGCATTCTGGCGCTACTATTAACGACAGAATCGCAAAAGTCAAGCACTCATGCCGCGTTCACTCGCACAAAACATCAAGCAGGTCCGAGACAAGATCGGCGGCGTCCGGGCGGCCCTGGCCGACATCGAGTACCTGTGCTCGGGCACGTTGCACATGCGCATGAAGGTGTGCGGCAAGCCCGGGTGCCGTTGCGCCCAGGATCCGCAGGCCCGTCATGGCCCGTACTACGAATGGGGGCACATGATCGGCGGCAAGCTCGTGCATCGCATGGTCACGCCAGCGCAGGCCGAGCTTCTACAACACGCGATCGACAACCACCGCCGTGCCAAGCAGCTTATGCGTGAGTGGGAGGAGCAGACCGAGCGTCTCATCGACTTGGAAGTACCGCGCCAACCTTGACCTTCCCGCGACCGGGAAATTACGCGCAAATGCGTCTGGCGACCTGCGGAAAGTAAGCCGGTATGCCGATCCTTCCGGTTATTGAATGTCGCCGGCGCGCTTCGAATCACGCGGCGCCGCGTCTGCTCCTACGATCAGTGCACTGGCCCGGAAGTCTCCGGGCCCCTCACCATCCATCGCGGCATGCACCGCGGCAAGGGCATTCATGAAAGCGCAAGACAGCACCGACCTGACGCGGGTGGGTCCCGGAACCGTCATGGGAGAGTTCATGCGGCAGTACTGGATACCCGCGGCGCTCTCCTCCGAGTTGCAGGCGGACGGCGATCCCATGCGGCTGATGCTGCTGGGCGAGAAGCTCGTCGCCTTTCGCGACTCGCAGGGATGCGTCGGCATCTTCGACCACCGCTGCCCGCATCGCTGCGCCTCGCTCTACCTGGGCCGCAACGAGGAAAGCGGCATCCGCTGCGTCTACCACGGCTGGAAGTTCGACGTGCGAGGGAACTGCGTGGACATGCCCAACGTGCCGGCGCGCCAGGAATTCAAGGACAAGGTGCATGCCAAGGCCTATCGCACGACCGAACGCAACGGCCTGGTGTGGGTGTACATGGGCCGGCAGCAGGAATCGCCCCCGCCCTTGCCCAACATCGAGGCCAACCTGATCCCCGGCAACGAGATCTGGTGCCTGCAGCGGGAGTGCAACTGGCTGCAGGCGCTGGAGGGCGACATCGACACCTCTCACGTGGGTTTCCTGCACGTGGGGATGCTCAAGCCCGAGGACCTCGACGACGACCATCCGATGCGCCCCACCGTCATCAACCGCGCTCCCGAGTATGAGGTGCGCAACACCGACTGGGGCACGATGTACGGGGGATTCCGCACGAACGACGACGGCCAGATGTCCTGGCGCGTCGCCCACTTCATGTTCCCGTTCTGGACGCAGACGCCCAACGCACGCTTCTCCAGCCGCGCCATCGCGCGCGCCTGGGTGCCGATGGACGACCACCACAGCATGCTGTTCGACATCTCGGGCGGGGTCGACGAAGGTAACCCTGCCTACGTGTCCAAGCGCAGGAACGGGCAGCCGCTGTACGAGAAGTTCGAGTACGAGCCGAACACCAACGACTGGCATGGCCGCTGGCGCTGCCGTGACCGGGCGCACAACGACTGGGGCCTGGATCGCCAGTCGCAGCGCGACGGGACGCAATACACCGGCATCGGCAACATCACCATCCAGGACCAGGCGGTGACCGAGAGCATGGGGCCCATCACGGACCATGACTGGGAACATCTCGCGCCGACCGACCAGATGATCGCCCGCACCCGCCGTCGCCTGCTGCTCGCGGCCCGTGCTTATCGCGACAGCGGCGAACTGCCGCCGGGCGCCAGCGACCCGGACACCTTCATGGGCGCACGCGCCGGCTCCTTCCTGTTCGCCCCCGACGCGCCGCTGGAACAGGCTTACCAGGCGCAACTGGAAAAGGCGGTGCGCTGGACGGCGCAGCCCGAGGAGCGGGCATGAAGGCGAGGGTTCGATCGGTCCGCTGGGAGGCACAGGACATCCTGGGCTTCCGGCTGGAGCCACTGCCCGGGGCGCACCTGGCACCCTTCACCGCCGGTGCCCACGTCGACGTGGCGCTGCGTCCTGGCCTCACCCGCAGCTATTCCCTGCTGAACGACCCCAGGGAGCACGGCGCCTACGAGATCGCCGTGCAACTGGACCCCGCCACCCGCGGCGGCTCGCGCCACATCCACGAGGAATGGCGTGCCGGGCAGCTGGTGGAAGTCTCGGAACCGCGCAACAACTTTCCGCTGGAGGAGAACTCAGCTCACACTGTGCTGGTCGCCGGCGGCATCGGCATCACGCCCATGCTGTCGATGATCGCGAGACTGCAACGCCTGGGATCTTCCTGGGAGCTGCATTACGCCGTGCGCACGCGGGCCCGTGCAGCTTTCCTCGACCAGCTGGCGGCATTCGCGCAGGTACATGTGACCATCGACGATGAGCCGAGCACGCCGCGGCTCGACCTGCAGCGCCTGCTCGGCTCGCTGGCGCCGCAGGCGCATGCCTACTGTTGCGGGCCCGCCGGCATGCTGGCCGCGTACCGCGAGCATGGCGCCCACCTGGGCAAGCGCCTGCACTTCGAGTATTTCTCGGCGGACACGCAGCCTGCATGCCAGGGCGGCTACCGGCTGGAACTCCAGCGCAGCGGCAAGACCCTCGAGGTCAAGGCCGGCGAGACCATGCTGGACGCGTTGCTCAACGCCGGTGTCGACGTGGGCTTCGCCTGCACCGAAGGCGTCTGCGGCAGCTGCCGCGTGCCTGTGCTCCATGGCGTGCCGGACCACCGCGACGTCTTCCTCACCCAGGACGAACGCGATGCGAACGACGCCGTGATGGTGTGCTGTTCCGGGGCACGCACCCCGTCCCTTACCCTGGACCTCTAGATGGACATGCCGACCGGCAACAAGAGCACCGTGAATTTCGACTTCCACGGCCGCACGGCACTGGTCACCGGCGCCGGCCGCGGCGTGGGCGAGGAGATCGCCCGCCTGTTCCACGCCTCCGGCGCGCGCGTCGCGGTGAGCGACATCGACGGGCAAGCCGCGCGGCAGCTGGCGGATCGCCTGGACGATTCCGGCGTCTCTGCGATGGCCCTGACACTCGACGTGCGCAGCAAACGGGCGTTCGAGGATGCGCGGGACCGCATCGCCAGCGCCTGGGGCCGTACCGACATCGTGGTCAACAATGCCGGTTACGCCAAGCGCACGCCGGTGCAGGACATCACGACCGAGGAGTTCGACGACATCGTGGCAATCAACATGCGCAGCGTCTTCCTCAGCTGCCAGGTCTTTGCCGATCACATGCGCTCCAACGGCTGGGGCCGCATCGTCAACATCACTTCGCTGGCCGGGCAGAACGGCGGCACGGTCGCGTCGGCGCACTACGCGGCAGCCAAGGCGGGGGCGACCATGCTGTCGAAGTACTTCGCACAGCAGCTCGCGGGCACCGGCGTCACCGTCAACGCCATCGCGCCGGGCCCGATCTCCACGGCCAAGGGGCGGCTGTCGCAGGAACAGATCGAGCGCATCGAGAAGCTGGTGCCGATCGGCCGATTCGGAGAAGCCTCCGAGTTCGCCGCCGCGGTGGCGCTACTGGCGTCCGACCAGGGCGGGTTCTTCGTCGGGGCGACTCTGGACATGAACGGCGGGCTCTTCATGCGCTGAGAAAAGCCGGCTATCGTTCCCGCCTTACTCCCGATTCCTGAATTGCAGCTCGACGCCGCCCAGCCATGACAGAAGCACCCGCTCTCGGAGATCCCACACTCGATGCTGACCACGCGAAGCTGGCCGACCTCGTCGACCGCCTCGCCGCTGCCAAAGGCGCAGACGTGCTCGCCAGCCTCGACGCGCTTCAGGCGCACGCCAGCGAACACTTCGCGCTGGAGGACCAGGAATTGCGGCAGATGCGTGACGGCAACGCCAGCTGCCACCTGGACGAGCACGCGGCCGTGCTCAAGTCGATGGACGAGGTGCGCGGCATCGTCGCGGCCGGTCCGGACTCGACCGAGTCCGCCCATCTGGTGGCGCGGCTGACGGCCGAGCTGCGCCGCTGGCTGCCCGAGCACGTGACGGCCATGGATGCAGGCGTCGCGCATACCCGCACCCGCAGTCGCCTGGGTGGGGCGCCGGTGGTGCTCACTCGCCGGTCTTCGCCTCCGGGCTGATCGGCGCCACCTCACCACGCATACCTAGGACCGCAGGGAAAACTCTCTCCGGTCGCCGCCCGGCCCGGATCACAGTGTGGACGTGTCCACACCGTCCCGCCGGCCCCGCTCCGCCGAGTCCTGCCCCTGGCAGGCCGACGGTCGCTTCGCTGCCGACCTGCCGCTGGAGGACTATCCCAGCACCATGCTGCTGCGGCTCGCCCAGGCGATCCAGCAGCAGGTCAGCGCCACCTACGCACGTGCGCACGGCCTGTCGGTGGCCGAGTGGCGCATGCTGGCACGGCTGAATTCGGAAGGCTCCGTGCAACTGGCCACGCTGTGCCGCGCGCTGGCGATGGACAAGGCGTACGCGGGGCGGCTGCTGCGCTCCCTCGGCGCACAGTCGCTGGTCACGGTCGAAGCCGATCCGGCCCACGGCCGCCGGCTGATCGTGGCGATCACCCCCGCCGGCCGCGCGCTGGCCATGGTGAAGAAAGTGCCGGGCCGCGTCATCGGCAGGTACTGCTGCATCCACGGACGGGCCGTGGGCGCCTCTTCCACCACGATGTCGGTGGGGCGGCGCAAGCGCGCCAGCGCCTGCAGCACGTACGCCGTGCTGAGCGGATCCGTCGCCGAAACCTCGGGCGGCGCGGGGCGCGGCGCCGGCGCGTGGCGGGGCCGTTGCAGTAGATCCTGCAGCAGGTCCTCCAGCGCCAGGCGGATGCCGCCCAACACGCTGAGGCCTTCCGGCACGGACGCCGCGGCCTCGGGATCGTCGGTGAGCACCGCCAGCCGCGCGCCCTCGGGCACGTGCGAGCCTTCTGTGCCGCGCGGCACGTGGTAGGCGAACGCGGGCGCGCCAACCACCAGCACCAGGTCGTGGCCGGCCAGACGTTCGCGCAACTGCGCGCCGGCCGCAGGCAGGAAACCCCGGAACAGCGCATGGTCCTCGGGGAAGCTGCCGCGCGCCGACATCGGCGCCGCGAACACGCCGGCCTGGCAGGCTTCGGCCAGGCGCACGACCTGTTCCCAGGCGCCGTCGCGGTCGACCGCGGCGCCCACCACGATGGCGATGCGCTCACTCTTGCCGATCGCGTCACGCAGCGCGTCGATGCCATCGGCGGCCGGGCGGATGTCGCGGTATCCGGCGAGCCGCGGCGGTGCAGCGCAAGGCTGGTCCCAGTCGTCCGCCGGCACCGACACCATCACCGGGCCGCGCGGATGCTGCATCGCCGTCTGCCAGGCGCGGGCGATGGCCAGCGGCACGTCCTGCGCGCGCGCCGGTTCGATGCAGTACTTGACGTAGGGGCGCGGCAGCTCGGTGACCTGCCGCGAGAAGAGGTAGGGATCGAACGGGTGCAGCGCGCGGTACTGCTGCCCCGCCACGATCACGAGGGGCGTCTGGTTCTTGAACGCGGTGTAGATCGCGCCCATCGCATTGCCGACGCCTGCCGCCGAATGCAGGTTGACGAAGGCCGCGTTGCCGCTGGCCTGCGCGTAGCCATCCGCCATGCCGACCACGCAGGCTTCCTGCAGGCCCAGCACATAGTGCATGTCCCCGGGGAAGCCGCGGAACATCGGCAGCTCGGTGGACCCCGGGTTGCCGAACATCACCCGGCAACCGGCGTCCCGCATCAGCTGGTAGAAGGCATCGCGCACGGTGCCGCCCGCAGGCGGCAGTGCGTCCATCGCGCTCACTGCGGCTGGATGTTGGCCGCCTTGGCGACCCGGCGCCAGCGCGCGATGTCGCTGGAGATGCGCTTGCTCAGGGCGGCGCCATCGGTGTCGCCCGGCTCCAGTCCCAGCTTGTGCATCTTCTGCACGTTCTCCCTGTCCTGCAGGATCTCGCCCACTGCGGCGCGCAGCTTGGCCAGCACCGGCGCCGGCGTGCCCTTGGGCGCCATCAGCGCGGTCCAGATCGGGATGTCGTAGCCGGCGAAGCCCGCCTCGGCGACGGTCGGCACGTCCGGCAGCGCTGCCGAGCGCTTGGCGGTGGTGACGGCCAGCGCCTTGAGCTTGCCGCCCTGGATGTGCGGGATCACGGCCGGGCTGTCGAGCACCGCCACCTGGGTCTCGCCGCCCAGCAGGCCCATCACGGTGGGGCCGGAACCCTTGTATTGCACGTGGTTGAACTTCACGCCGGCCGCCTCGGTCAGCGTCTCGGCCACCAGCACGAAGGAGGTGGTGGGCGTGCCGTGGTCCAGCCGGCCGTCCTTGTGGGTCTTGGAGAACTGCACGAGTTCGGCGAAGTTCTTGACCGGCAGCGAAGCGGGCACCGTCACCACCAGCGGGAAGGTCGCCAGCAGCGCGATCGGCTCGAAGTCCTTCTCGGGATCGTAGGCCAGGCTCTTCATGAGCACCGGGTTGGTGGTCAGGCCGCCGCTGGACGACACCAGCAGCGTGTAGCCGTCCGGCGCCGCCTTGGCGACCAGGTCGTTGCCGATGGCGGAGGCCGCGCCCGGCTTGTTCTCCACGATGAAGCTCTGCTTCAACTTTTCCTGCAGCTTCTCGGCCACCAGCCGCGCGAGGATGTCGTTGGTGCCGCCCGGCGGGAAGCCGACGACGATCTTCACCGGCTTGTCCGGATAGGCCTGGGCGGCGGCTTGCGGGGCGTGGAAGGCCAGCGCGGCGAACGCGACGGCGGCGACACCGGGCAGCGCGCGCAACAGCAGGCGGCGCGCGGCGGAAGGACGTTGGGGCATGCGG
>JAURHQ010000184.1 GCA_030833185.1 Gammaproteobacteria bacterium
CTGATGGCGGGTCCGTGCATCGGCGGGCGTCGACCGATAAGCTGGCGGCTCGCGATCGTCGTGGCGGTGGTAGCCCTGTTCGCCAGCAACGCCTGGCTCAAGGGCATCTTTGGCTATGGCGAGATTGCGACCGACATTCCGTTCCTGCTGTTCGGCGTGATCCTGTTCTTCACCTGGCGCGTCAATCGCAATGCCGCCAACCGGCAAAGCGAGCTGCTGGGGTCCGCCCGCTTCGGCGACCGCGCCGACGTGCAAAAGCTGGAGGCGAGCGGGGATCTCCTGATCGGCCGCTCGGCGAAGTTGGGCAAGCTGCTCCGCTATGACGGCGCGGCGCATCTGCTGACGATGGCCCCACCCGCTCGGGCAAGGGCGTCGGCACGATCATCCCCAACCTGCTCCTGCTCGATCGCTCGGTCACCTGCATCGACCCCAAAGGCGAGAATCCGCTACTATGACCAGCGCGAGTTCGACGGCCTGTTCGATCCGGCCTAATTAAGCCCGCTGGGGGCGCTCGCGCCGATCGGCATCCCAAACCACCTAAAAGCCCCTCTTTTGCCTCCACGTCGCGCCTGGAAGGCCGTAGCGGGCGATTCCGTCGCTACCCGTCCCCACTTCTTTCCCGCCTAGCTACCGGCGCGTAGCGCCGCCCCTGTGACGCCGAAGGCGGCACGCAGCGAAAGTGCATCGGCCGTTAGGCCGATTCCGCTTGTCCTTTTTTCCACTGGTTGGTGGCGAGCGGTCGGTCTGTCTTGCGCACTATCGGGGTTTTGGCCCCCGATCCGATGGACCAATCGGGGTTATCCACAGGCCTGAGTCCTTAAGAAGAATCTCCTATGTAATAGGAGGTTTAAGACCCTTACGGAGCGGTTTCGGCCTGTATCGTCAAAGGGTTAGCGGCCGTTTCAGGGGCCAAAACCCCGTGATTCGCAGGGCCAAAACCCCGTGATTCGCAGGGGCCATTCCCCCGATAGTTGGAGCCTCACCACTATCGGGGTTTTGGCCCCTGGCGATCAGTCGGCCGGAAACCCCATCGGCGGGCGCGGCAAGCGCTTGAACTGGAACCCTGGATGGTCGGTCGAAAGCTGGCAACGCTCTGTGAAGTTAAGAACCTCCTCGCCTTCATCGTTCCTGACCAGCTCCAGCCAGTAGCCGGGTAGCCGCTGCCGCTCGACCGCGCGCCGAAGCTCCTTGGCGAAGTCGGCCACGCGCTGGGTGCTGCCGCTCTTGTGGTGGAGCTGCTTCATGGTGAAGGCCCAACCCGCCGCCTGGTGGCCGCCATGCTTGCGCACGACACGGTAAAGCCAACGTTCGATTCCGCCGGTCAGCTTGAAATAGGCTCGGTCGATGCCGAGCACGAGGCGGTCGGTCAGCACGCCCTCGTAGAGCCAATCCGGTATGGTGAACTCGACGCCCGTGGATCGGCCTAGGTCGTCGGTCGGTGCCGAGTAGCGCTCGATCCAGTGGAAGCCCTCGGGGCGCTTCTTCTTGCCCTGGCGAATGTTGGTGCGGATCAGGGTGGCGCTCAACCGCTCAAGTGCCTCTACGATGCGCCGGTACTCGTCTCCCCCGGTCGGCCGATCGATCCCGCGTAGCAGCTCATAGAGCGGGACGTGGAAGTGCGGCGTGGTCGGCTGTCCCGCCGCCTTCGCCGCCCTGAGCTGCGACACCGCCCATATCAGGATGTCGCAATCCCAAATGGTGGCGATACCGATCTCGGCCGGGGCCGTGACGTTGACAGTTATGGTCGTGGCGCCGTTCTGCACCTGGTAGTCGATCGGCTCGCTGCGGCGCTGCTTGGAAAGGCTGAAGAACGGCCGCTCCATCATCTCCTGTTCGTCATGAGTCGGTATGTCGCCTGGCAGCGTCACGAACAGGTCGAGCTGGTCGAGTACGCCGGCGCGAACGCCTTCCTTCCTTCTGACCTTCTTAGTCATAAAGGCTCCAAGGGTCAGAGGTCAGCGGCGTGATCGGCCGCTCGGCACACTGGCGGCTACCGCCTCCAGCGGCTCCAGCCCGCGCGCCTCCAAGAGCCGGTTCCACGCCTCATGCCCCAGCTTCTGCAAAGACAACCCTGTGTCGAGGCTGAGCTGGCGAAGCCGGCGACGATCGCGCGGGGTGACTTGCACGTTGATCGGCACGATCGCCGGCGAGGCGGTGTCCCGCACGGGTGCTGCCTCGGTCGCCGCCGCGGTGCTCGGGGCCGCGGCCGGCTCCTCGTCCAGCTCGCCCATTACGTCGGCGAGCGCGCGGCCGGTGCGCTTACTGCTCATGTCGTATCTCCTGAATCCAGCTCCAAACCTGACGCAGCTCGTCGGCCGCTTCGCGGGCCGCATGGCCGCGCATTTCGGTGACGCCCCTCCCCTCAAGCGAGGCGTCCAGATAGATCGTCCGATCGGATAGGTGGATCGGGCAAACCGGGACCGGGTAGCGCGACAGCGCGGCACGCGCGGCAATCGCGCGGGCCTCGTTCTTGGCCGCGTTGACGATGACGGCCGCACGCCGGTCGAGCCGGCGGAGGATCTTCAACGTTTCCCCGACCGCCTCCAGGTCGTCTGGCGACGGCCGCACCGGGACAATCACCAGGTCCGCCACGCGCGCGGCCTCGGCCTCGGGCTCCTCGACGGCAGGACGCGTGTCGATGAACAGCGCGCCGTCGGACTTGCGCCGGAGCCGCTTGGTCGCGTCAGTCAAATTGGTGCCGTCCAGGTCGACCAGCTCGGGGCGCTCAAAGGCCGGCTCGATCTGCTCGCGCCGCGTCCACCACTTCGTCGTCGTCCGCTGCGGGTCGCGGTCGATGATAAGGCTGGGCTCCGCCTCGCCCGCGAGAACCGCGAGCTGACGGGCAAGGGTGCTTTTCCCAGCTCCGCCCTTCTGGCTGACAAGTGAGTAGATTTGCACCTTCGCCCCTTCTGGCTCTCTTTCCTGTGACACTATGAAGGTGATTGGGAGTGAAGGAAAGACCCTTTTCACCTTCCCGCGCGAGCGATCGTCACGCGCAAGCGCCGAGACGCTGTAAGGGGTGACTGCACGAAAGTGCATTCTGCGTACGGTAGGAGCGAACGAGCAGTGAACGGCGGGGTTCAGTCGCCTGCCGTATTGTCCTGATCGATCACGGCGGCTCGTATACCGAGCAACCGTAAGCGTCCGGTCACCTCCGTCGGGCGGGGAAGCAGTCGGCCGGCAGTCTGCCTAATTACAGCCGCGGGAAAGGGCGCTACGATCTCGACGAGGGGAGCTGCGAGTGGTCGATCAGGTGATTGTGCGGCGCACGTTCAAAGTTGATGGACGCGATGCCGAGTGCCGTTTTCTGAGACCGGAAGAGGATGGTGGGAGCTTCTTCTGCCGATATGAGATTGACTGACCTGAGGGCGCCAAGGGTCACAGGGCTGGCGGTGTCGACGAAGTGCAGGCCCTCTTGCTCGCCATGATGGGCGCACACGCAAATCTGTTAGCCGCGCGGAACATGGACGGGCGGAATGTTGAATGGCTGGACGGGCAAAGCCTCGGAATGCCCATCGCGCGATCCATCCGAGACTGGGATCCCGAGAACGAAATGTGACGCCGGCTAGCAGCCGCCTTCTACCACATCAGGCATTTACGCCGGTGTCGCCTGCGTCCAGTTCCACGGCAGCAACTCGTCAAGCCGGTTGATCGGGTGACCTTGCCCGACGCGGTGGAGCACGTCAGCGAGCCAGTGCTGCGGGTTGACGCCGTTGAGCTTGGCGGTTTCGAGCAGGCTGTACATGGCGGCAGCGCGCTCCCCGCCGCAGTCGGCACCGGCAAACATCCAATTCTTCCTGCCGACGGCGATGCCGCGCAGCGCGTTCTCGGCGAGATTGTTGTCGATCTCGAGCCGGCCATCTCCGGTGTAGGCGAGCAGCGCCGGCTTGAGCCGGACCGCATAGCGCAGCGCCTCCGCCAACGGCGTGCGCGCGGACACCTGACCCAGCACATTGTCGGCCCAGGCGAAGAAGTCGAGCGCAGTCAGCTTTGATAGCTTGCGTGCCTTGCGGCGGTCGTCATGCGGGTCCTGCACAATGCCGCGCTCGACCTCGTACAGGTCGCGGATCTTGCGCAGCCCCTCGGCCGCAACCGAGCTTGGGTCGGCCTGGAAGACGTCGTGGAGCTTGCGCCGGGCATGCGCCCAGCAGGCGACGGGTGTGATGGGGCCAGGCTTGCGGTCCGGGTCGTAGAGCCGCTCGAACCCGGCATAGGCATCGGCCTGCAGGAAGCCGGTGAACGCCTTCAGATGCTCGCGCGGGCGTTCGCCCTTGCGGTCGGGGCTGTAGCGGAAGAGAGCAGCCGGCTTGTCGCTCGGCCGCCATCGTCGGTTGTCGCGCAGGTACACCCACAGCCGCCCCGTCGCGGTCTTGCCGGTGCCGGGCGCCAGCACCGGGACGGGCGTGTCGTCGGCGTGGAGCTTGGGACTGGCCATGACGTGGGTAGCAATGCGGTCGACCAGCGGCTGCAGTAGCCAGCTGACCTGGCCCAGCCAGTCGGCCAGCGTCGAGCGGCTGAGGTCCACGCCTTCGCGGGCGTAGATCTGAGACTGACGGTAGAGCGGCAGGTGGTCCGCGAACTTGGACACGACCACGTGCGCCAGCAGTCCCGGTCCGGCACGCCCGCGCGGGACCGGCAGCGCCGGTGCCAATGCCTGGGAGATCGCGTCGCAACGCGTGCAGGCAAGTTTGGGGCGGACGTACCGCATGACCTGGAAGCGAGCCGGCACATATTCCAGCACCTCGGTCACGTCCTCGCCCAGCGCCGACATGGTGCCGCCGCAGGCGGTGCAGCCGTCCGCCTCCGGTGCGGGGTGGATGACCTCCTGGCGTGGCAGGTGCGCGGGCAGCGGCTCGCGCCGAGGCTTGCGGCCGGGTGCCTGAAGCACCTCGGGCGACACATCACCTGCGACCACGCACGCGGCATGGGCGTGCTCGGCTTCCAGGTCCTCCAGCGTCAGCTCGAGCTGGTCGGCCAGCAGCGTCAGCCGCTCGGACGACTGGCCGAACTTCATGCGGCGCAAGCGCGCGAGTTGGAGCTTGAGCTTCTCGATCTGAAGCGTGGTCAGCTTGACCGCGTTCTTGGCCGCGTCGAGATGTTCGCGGGTGGTCTGATGAGCGGTGCGCTCGGCTTCCAGCGCCTGCTCCGAGGCCACGAGCCGGGCCTGCATGGCGGCGACCAGCGCCCGCACGTCGTCAGGGTTTTCCGGTATGTCTATCCCACCCGGCGACATGGTTCTGTGTACCAGACGGGCGACTCGCGCCCAAGCGCAAACCACGCTTTTCTGCGGTTTTCACACCTACATCTGCACCGGCAGTCTTGGTGCCGGAGGGGCCACGGTGCGGCGCCAGTCCATCGCCTCGATGAGCAGCGCGAACTGCGCCGGCGTCAGCACCACGCCGCCCTCGACCAGCGGTGGCCAGACGAAGCGGTGCCGCTCCAGCCGCTTGGCGAACAGGCACAGGCCGGTGCCGTCCCAGTGCAGCGCCTTGAGGTAGCTGCCGCTCCGGCTGCGGAACAGGAAGACGTGGCCGGCATAGGGCTCGACCGCGAACAGCGGCCGCACCAGCGCCGCCAGCCCGTCGAAGCCCAGCCGCATGCTGACCGGCTTGCTGGCGAGATAAACCTTGGTACCGGGCGCCAGTGAGATCACGACGCTTCCCTCAAGGCCCGCAGGACGCGCGCCAGCGCCTTCTCGTTGACGTAGCTGTCGACCGACAGGCGAACGCCGCTGGCCAAGTCGATGTCGATGCCACCCGGCCGGCCGCCCGGATGCGGGCGGACCAGGTCGTCAGGGGCTGGCGTGGCCTCGCGGGCAGGTGCGGCGCTCTTGCGCTCGACTGGCATTGCGAGCGCCACGACCGGTTCGGGCGGAGCAGCGTCCGCAACCACGCCGTACGGGATGAACTGTAACGGTTCGCTGGCGATGCGCTCCGCCTCTCGGCGCGTCTTACGCCAGCCGTGGATGAGACTGGCCGAGATGCCCAGCCGGCGCGACACGCCGACCACCGTGGCGCCGGGCTCATCACACTGCGCCAGCACCGCCGCGCGCTCCTCGTCCGAATACCGCCGGCGGCGCTCAACCCGCGTGATGACCTCCATGCGCCCCATCCGCACTCTCCTTACGGAGTGCGAAAGGACACTCCGAGAGCCGACCGCCTCGCGCAGCTGCGCCGCGCCAGCAACACGCGTCAGACCGGACGCTTACGAGCAACCAAGGCACCCATGCCAGCGCATATCCGGTCCAGAGGTATTCGTACCACGGCATCGCATGACCCAGTTCAGCGACGCTGCCGAAGACGCACAGTACGGCAGCCCCTCCGAACACCAAGCTGACCGTGACCGTGCGGATGGGGCGATCCCACCTGATCGTGGCAAGGCGGGTCGCTGGATTATAGTGCCGGAGACAAAGCCACGCGATGCCCAGCACGACGGGCGATGCGACGATCGTCACAAGGATGCTGCCGTACATGGGGATACCGATGCTGTCGCCATCAGGGGGCAGGACACCCGAGCGGAGCACCTGCGGCCAGTAGGGGTGACTACACGAAAGTGACGTATCTGCACGCTAAGGGAGAACGGAGGGCGAACGTCACGCGGCGAGCAGGGAACTGACGGCGCGTAGCGGCCGCAGGGCATCCGGATCGGGCCGGTCTTCGACATTCCAGCTATAGTCGCCGGTCAGCGAGATATGCTCCCAGCCCAATGGCGCGATGTGGCGTGCGATCTCGTCCGGCGTGCCGATGTCAGCCAACGCCATTTCGAGATAGCGGGTGTTCCACAGGATGATGGCGGCGACGAGCAGGTTGAGGCCGGATGCGCGATAGGTGTAGGTGCTTGCAATCGTAGCGGCGTTTGCTTGCAAACAGAGCCTTTTTTTGCTCGGATTATCTGACAACCGGCTCGGCGATCTGCTCGCGCTATCTGCCAATGTGCTCGACATCATCCTGCGCTGCTCGCA
>JAURHQ010000185.1 GCA_030833185.1 Gammaproteobacteria bacterium
CATAAGCACCTTGTCGCCCGCCGACTGGCGTCACACTTCGCCGCGTTTTCATGCCGAGAATTACGCCAAAAACCTGCAATTGCTGGACGGCTATTTGCAGATTGCGCGCGACATCGGTTGCACACCGGCGCAACTGGCGCTGGCTTGGGTGCTGGGCCGCGGGGAGCACGTCATTCCCATCCCGGGCACCACCCGCATCGCGCGACTCGAAGAAAACCTCGCCGCGATCGACATGACGCTGGCGCCCGCCGAACTGGCGGCGTTGGAGGAGGCCGCGCCGCGCGGCTTCGCGGCCGGCACGCGCTACGACGAAAATCGCATGGCGATGCTGAATCTCTGAGGACGGTCGCATGGCGCGGGGCAAACGCATGGGTGTCGGGGCATGAGGCGCCGCCTCTGGCGCTGGCTGCGTTATGCCTTGGCCGCGCTGCTCCTCGTGCTGGTGGGCGCGTCGGTGCTGGTCTTCAACCCCGAGCGTCAGAAAGCCTGGCTGGTGCCGCAGGTCCAGCCGCTGGTCGATCAACTGGCGCTGGATTACGTCTTTATCACGCCGTGGTCGGTCGAACTGCGCGGCGTGTCGGTCAGCGCGCAGGGCGCGGCGGTGAGCTGGTCCACACTCGACCTGGGCTTTAACCCGCTCGCTCTGCTGTGGGACACCGTCAGCATCAGCCGCTTGACGCTCGCCGAGGCGAAAGTCGATTTGCACGCCTTCGTCGCCCCGCCCAGCGCGCCATCAACGGCCCCCTTCCCCGGCGTGCTGACGGCCTTCGATCAGGGTTATGCCCTCGCGTTGGACAAGGTCGCGGTCGACGCGCAGGTGCTGCTGCCCGAGACGGGTGAATTGAAGATCGGCCTCGGCGGTGGCGGCGTGCGGCCGCATTTTCCGGGCGGTATCGATTACAGCCTGCAACTGAGCCTGGCGCCGGATCAGCGCGTGGCGGTGGCGGGCGCGCTGACGCTCGACCAGTTGACCGCCGGCGCGCTGCGCAAGCTGGGGCTTGCCGGCAAGGTCGACCTGCAATGGACCGGCCTGCCGGCCGCCGAGCAGGTCGAGTTCGCGCTGGAAGTGGCGCCGCAGGAAGGCGCGGGGGGCGCGCGTTACCGGGCCCGCCGGGCGCGCGCGGCGGGTCTTGCGGCCGAGCCGCCGCCGGAGGCGCTACAACTGCGACTCAAGGCACCGGGCGCGAGCGGCGCCGAGGACCGCGCCAGTGTCGCCGTGGCGGCGGTCTATGAAGGTCTGACCGGGCAGGTGGCGGGCACGGTGGGCGTGCAGACCACCAACGGCCTGCTCACGCCTTACACCGCAGATCTGGTGCTACCAGACATTGCCAACCAGGCCAGCGGCAGCTTCAGCTTCAATACCGTCAACAGCAATTTCGATCTGGACCTCATCAATACGGTGGCGCTAAGCGCCTTGCCCCGCGTGCTCGGCGAGAACCCGCTGCTGCCGGGCAGCCTCAGGCTGCGCAGCGCGGTGACGCTGGCCGGTCAGCCCGCGCGCATTGCCGTGACCCGCTTCGAGCACGCGCTGTCGCCCGATGCGGCGGTGCCCGTGCTGCAGCTCCGGCTTGGCGATGCCTTGCTGATTGACCCGGCCCATCCGGAGGCGCTGCTGGCCGCGCCACGCGCGCTTGGCACGCTGGAAATTACCGACCTGCCGCTGCCCTGGGCGAACGGGGTGCTGGGCGGCGCCACCCTGCATGGCGGTCTGTTACGCGCCGGCTGGGAAGTCGCGGTCGACGACCAGCAGCGCGTCGTGGTCAGTCCGATTACCCCGCTGAGCACCGGCGCGTTCAGTGCCCGGCAGGACGGCAAAACGCTGGTCGACGGGCTCAGCCTGTCGGTCCAACCGAGCCTGCGGAAATCGGCGCAGTCGATCCGGGTCTGGCTGGACCAACTGACCGTCCAGCACCAGTCGAGCCAGTTGCTGGGCGGCGCGCTGCGGTTGCGTCAGCCGGTCGACGCGGCGGAATCGCCGCGCTTCGACGCAAGCCTGAAAGTCGATCTGGATGCCATCAAGGCGCTGCCGGTGGTGGCGGAAAACCTGCAGGCCTATCCCCTGCCGGGCGGTCTGGGCGCGAGCGCCGAGCTGACCCTGCGGCTGCCGGCCGGACAGTTGGGCATCGAGGCGCTGGACCTGCGGCTGGCGCAGTCGAATGCGCCCGACCTGTTGCGGATCAAGGCGGAAAAGCCCTTCAGCCTCAGCCTGGATGGCAAGCTTCCAAGCCTGCATAACGCCAACGGGACACTGGCCCGGATTGCCTTGCGCGGACTCGATCTGGCCTGGCTGAACCCCTTTGTACCCCACACCACGCTGAGCGGTCGGCTGACCGACGTCGAGATGCTGCTCGCGGCGCAGTCGAGCGATGCCTTGAGCTTGCGTAGCGCGAGTCCGCTCAAACTTAAAGGCGTGGGCGTGATCCAAGGCCAGCAGAAACTGCTGGAGCGGGTGGACTTCGCCGCCCGACCGGAGGCGCTTTATCAAGGCAGCAAACTGAGCGCGTCGGTCAAAGCCCTGTCCATTGCCGGCTACGGCAAGCGCGTGCTGGACGGGGAAGTTGGCGTCAACACTGACCTCGCCGGCAGCGCGCTGCGCGCAGAGGGCAAGCTCGCGCTCGACATCAACCAGCTGTTGCGGCAGCCGGCGCTGGCGACAGCTTTAGGCAAGCGACGCCCGGCGCTGAAAGCCGACGCGGCGCTCGATTTCGCGTTTGATTTCGCCGCGCCCTTGCTGAAGGTCGAACGCCTGCTGGTCAAGTTGAACACCAACCGTCAGGCCGCGTTGGCGCTGACCGCCCAGCCGGGCCTCGAAATCAGAACTTCGCTCGCCAAGAGCGACCAGCTGGCGCGCGCGGTGGTCGGCAGCGCGGATCTGGATATTCGCGATGTTTCGGGCCGGGTGATCCGCGAGTTCGTCCCCTTGGATGGCGTGGATTTCGCCGACTTTGACGCTGATTTCCGGTTGATTTCGGACGGCGTCAAACTGCGCGCTGAGGGGCAGGAGCCAATGCGCCTGTCGAATGTGAAGCTCACCGGTGAGGGTAAATCCCCGCTCGCGCCATTTGGCCTTGAGGCGGCGGTCGTGGTGGGCGCGGAAGGACGCCAGCTGGCGCTGGATCTGAACCGATTGCAGCTAAGTTTTGTGGGGCAGGGGAGTCCGGCGCTGGATGCGCACGCCAAGGCCCGCATCGAACCGGACCGGCCGACACCACTGCAGCAGCTCGAGCTCGCCATTTCGGCGAATTTGCCGCAATGGCTGAGTCAGCCTGCGGTGATGCCGGGGCATCGCCTGACCGGCGGCGCCCTGAACGCGACGCTGGATGTGAATGCGCGTCGGAGTTTCACCGCCCGGGTGGGCATTGACGGACTGGCCGCCAGCAAGCCGCTGGCGATCAGCGCGCTGGCGTTGCCGATTACCGGCAAAGTTGCCGCAGATGGTCGTGGCTTCCGCTTCGATGCACCGCTGGTTGCCCAGGGCAATTCCGGCGCCAGCAACGCGCAGCTCACCGCCAGTTTTGCGCCCGTTACCGACGAAGCAGACATGCTCGATCTGGAACTCGACAGCGCGGTGTTTTATCTCAACGACCTGCTAAAAGCGCTGGCGCAGATCGCACCGCCCGAGGCTGCGCCCGCCGCGCCGCCGCCCACAGCGGCGCCTTCGAAGACGACGGCGGCGGCGCCGACACCGCTGGATGAAACCCGCGATGCCAAAGCCGTGTGGGACGTCATGCCCTATGGCGCGCGGCTGCGGTTTGATATCAAGAAGCTGTTCTACACCGACTATCTGGCCTTTGATGACGTCGGCGGCGAACTGAACGTGCGCCGTCGGCGTTTGTCGCTGTCGGATTTTCGCGCGCGTTTTCACGACAGCCCGATCACCCTTGACGGGGGGCTGCGCTTCCGGCGCGACGCACCCGAGCCCTACACGCTGGCGCTTAACGGCGCGGTGAAGGATTTCGATCTGCAGACGTTCTCGAGCGAACTGGTGCCGGGTGAGAAGCCGCAGGTTGAAGGCCTGTTCGGAATGACCATCGAGGCCTCAGGCGAAATGCCCAACTTGGGCCAGTTACGCAACCGCGCCTATTTCGACGTGCACATGCAGAGCAGGGACGGCGTGTTCCGGCCTTTGCCGCCGTCCAGCACCTTGTTACTCGGTGCTTCCGAAGTGCTGGGCGTGATCGGTGAAGGGCTGTCCTATGCGCCGACCGGCGGGTTTGGCGCCGGCGCGGTGGCGCGCCTGGTCAACTACATTTCCCGCATCAACTATGACCTGATCGAAATCCGTTTGCGGCGCGGCAGTTCCAAGCGCGTGCGCCTGTCGCGCTTCGTGGTGCAAAGTCCGACCATCCTGCTCAATGCTGCCGGGGCGGTGGACTACGTGGAGGGCCTTGATTTGCTGGATCGACCGCTGGACCTCAAGGGCTCGCTGAATATGCGGGCGCGTGGCGCGGCGATTTTGTACAGCATGAATCTGATGCGGGAAGGGCGTGACGAATACGGCTATTTCAAGGGGCCGGAGTTTTTGATCACCGGCACGCCGGCCGCGCCGGAATCCAACTTTGCCGCGATCATTCAGCAGGCGGGGAAGGGCACCGTGCAGGGTGGCGTTACGCGGCCCCTGTCGGGCCTGATTGGGAACTTCAAATACCGCTGGTTCGGGCCGAAGGATCGGCCGACTGCGGTTGCACCGCCGTCGGCTGCCGAACTCGAATAGCGCACCAGCCGGCCGCAAGCGCGACCGGCCGGTGCTGACCTCAGGCGGCTGGCGCGCCGTTGGTGTTGAAGACGTCGCGATGCAGTTTCCACTCGCGGCCGTCCTTCTTCCACACGACGAGGTATTTGCCTTCATCGAGTTTCGCGCCGCCTTCACCCAGCAGGGTGTAGGCGCCGACTTCGATCGCCGTGGTGCCCAGTTTTTCGACTTCCTGGGTTTTCAGTACGGCGCCCTTGATGCCCATGTTGACCGCGCCCTGCCAGAAGCCGGTAATGGCCTTGGTGCCTTTCAGCAAGCCCACGTTCGGGGCCAGCAGCTTGGCGGTCTTGGTGTACATCTTGCCGACGGCGGCCGCATCGCCTTTGGCGACCGCGGCGCCCAGCGCCTTGTTGTTAGCCTTGATCAGGCCTTCAAGGGTGACCGGCTTTGCAGCGGCAGCCTTGGCGGCAGGCGCTTTCTTCGGTGCGGCGGCTTTGCTGGCCGCTTTCTTCGTAGCCATGAGATAACTCCTCCCGGATAGCGTGACATGGGGCCGCCGAATTTGGCGGCGCCCGAAAAGTGTAGTCGACCTGTATGGCCTGCGTGTAGCGAAACCGCTTCAGGCGCGCGCGGCAATCAACTCGACCTCAAGCAACCACTCGGGCTTGAGCAGGGCCGGCACGCAGATCGCGGTCGACGCCGGCTTGTGCGCGCCGATGTGGCGGCTGCGGGCCGCGGCATAAGCGCCGTAGTTTTCGCTGCCGACAACGTAGGCCGTCAGCTTCACGATGTCGGTCACGTCCATGCCGGCATCGCGGACGATCGCCAGCAGGTTCTGCCAGATCTGTTCGGCCTGACCTTCGATGTCGGGCGGCAGGCTACCGTCCGGGCGCAGGCCGATCTGACCAGCGGTGTGCAGCACGCGCGCGTTGGGCGGAATGATTACGCCATGACTGTAGGCGTTGTTGAACGGGGTCACGATGTCGGCGGGATTGATAGGGCTGTTCACGGAATCTCCTCGGTGTTCGGTGGGATGAAAAAACTCACCTGCATTCTGGCACGCCGGCTACGGAATCGGGCTTGACCCGTTTACCCTCAATGCATACGATACGGTCCGTATCGTTAATTCCAGCGTGGCGGCTTGGCGGGCAGCACAAGATGCTGCTTTCGGGCGCGCCGCGGTGGACGCTCTGCTTCTGATCCCGGTTGTCCTGAACCAGCCGTTAGCGCGGCAATACGGTAGTGCTCGCAACCACGCAACGCCTCGTCCCCCACCAGGTCTGCGCGAGCAAACGCCGTTTGGTTCAGGGCATTTTTTATCCCGGTCTTACCTCCTCCTGCCTGCGTGTACAAAGCAGGGGTCGCCTGCTACATTCCAGCGACCTCGCGCAATCCGAAGAAACGTGTTCCTGCATGACGCTAGCCACGGCCCTCGCTCACGATAAACGCAGTTCCGGACGACCCCGTTGTCTGGTGGCGCGTCAGTCCATCCTCGACGCTACGGTCCGCTTGCTGGAATCTACCCCGCTGCAAAATCTGGCCATCGAATGTATTGCCCGCGCCGCCGGCGTGGGTAAGGCGACGATCTATCGCTGGTGGCCAAACAAGGCCGCGATCGTCATCGACGCCTTCTTTGAGCAGGTCGTGCCGAAAACCACCTTTGAGCGCACCCCGACGGCAGCCGAAGCCATCGAGCGTCAGGCCGCCCGAATGGCGCGCATCCTCAGCGGCCCGCAGGGTCGAATCGTCGCCCAGATCATTGCCGAAGGGCAGAGCGACCCGGCGGTACTCGAGCACTTCCGAAGCGTCTTCCTGCGTAACCGTCGTGGGGCCGCCAGGGCCATCATTCAGGCCGGTATGGACAGCGGTGAGTTTCGGCAGGACATCGACATCGAACTCATCATCGACCTGATCTACGGGCCGATGTGGTACCGCCTGATGGTGGGCCACCAGCCGCTCAACCGCGAGTTTGCGGAAACGTTTTCCCGGCTTGCGATAGCGGCGCTCAAGCCGGTCGCAGGCTGAACCCGGGGGGCTTACATGTCTGAACGCTACCAGCAACTCAAAGCGCTGACCGACGCCTTCACGGACAGCTTCAATCGACATGATCTGGACGCCACCATGGCGTTTTTCAGTGAAGATGCGGTCTATGAGGAAATGCACGGGCCGC
>JAURHQ010000186.1 GCA_030833185.1 Gammaproteobacteria bacterium
CGGCGGCGGGGTATAGGCGATAGGGGTGTAGGGGAAGGGAAAAGCCGCGTACTTCGTGTCGACATGCACCCGGTCTGCCGGCCAATGGCTGGCGGTGGCCGCGTAGATGGCATCGATGACGGCACTGACCGCCGCGCTGCTGGCGACCCTGCTGGCCGTCTTGCCAGCGTCCTTGCTAACGGCAATGAACGTCTTGAGCGAACCGCTTTACGCGCTGCTCACCCTGCTCGCCGCGCGTGCCCTCAACGGGCCCGCACCGGGCGCGCGGGCGTGGTGGCTGGCCAGCCTTTGGGTCGGGCTCGCGCTCTTGTGCCGCAGTGTCGGGATGGCGGCGCTGGCTGCGCTGGTGCTGGTCTGGTGTATGCGACGGGGCTGGCGAGTCGCGCCCTGGGCGCTGGCGCCGGCCTTGGGCAGTGCGCTGCTCTGGTCTGGCGGTCAGCAGCTGGCCGGGTTCGCCAGCTACACGCCGGGCCTGCCTGCGCTGCCGGCCCTGGCGGGCATCGTCGGAGAAAATCTCACGGCCCTCGCGGCCGCCGGGCCGGCGCTGTTTGAACTGGCGCCGGGCGGTTTCGCGATCGCCAGCGTGGCGCTTGCGGCGCTACTGGCGCTGCCCGTCTGGGTGCAGCGTTTGAGGGCCTGCTGCTTCGATGCCTGGTACGTGCTGCTGTATCTGGCGCTGATGCTGGTCTGGCCGCATCCCGCGCACGCCGGGCGTTTCCTGCTGCCGGTGCTCCCGCTGGTCCTCGCGTATGCCGCGCTGGCGCTGCACACGCGGGATCGAGTCGGGACCGTGCTCCCGGCGCTTGTCCCGGCGATGCTGCTGCTGGTTGCGGTGCCCGGCGCGTGCTCCATCGTGCATACCGTGTTGCATCCGCCGGCGCCCGCGCTGGCTGCGGCCGTGCGCTCGCCCTCGTGGTACATGGTGGCGCCGGCGCAGGCGGCACAAACCGCCGAGGTATGGCAGCGCCTGGTGCCGGTCATGCGTGCCGTGAGCGACCTGCCGGCAGACGCCTGTGTGGCGACGACGCTGCCCGAGCAGGTGTTGTTCTACGGCCGCCGCCGGGTGGTGGACTGGGCGCGGATTTCACGCGCACCCGCCGCCGTGAACGCGATCGCTAACCGTTGCCACTACGTGCTGATGGTTGCGCTTACCCTCTATCCGGCCCAGCCGGGGATAGGCCCGATGTATCCGTTTCACGCGCTGGCCGACCGGCTACAGCCGCTCTGGATCGAGCGCTCGCGGCGGCTCGATCTGGGCAGTCCCCTGCTGGCAATGCTGGCGCGCGTGGGGCAACCGCCCTAGGCCAGACCCAGCCGCCCCAGCACCAGCGCGATCGCGTCCTCGGTCGGCAGGTTTTGCGCGTTCTCATCGGTGCGCGCCTTGTATTCGACCGTGCCGGCATCGAGCCCGCGGTCGCTGATCACCAGCCGGTGCGGGATGCCGATCAGCTCCAGATCCGCAAACATCACGCCGGGCCGCTCGTTCTTGTCGTGGAAAACGACGTCGACCCCGGCCGTGAGCAAGCGCTCATAAAGCGCTTCGGCGGCAATCCGCAGGCGCTCGGACTTGTGCATATGGATGGGCACGATGGCGACCGAGAAGGGCGCGATTGACGCCGGAAACACAATTCCGCGCTCGTCGTGATTCTGTTCGATGGCCGCCGCCACGATGCGCGAGACGCCAATGCCGTAGCAGCCCATCACCATCGTGACGTTATTGCCTTTCTCGTCCAGCACCGAGGCCTTCATCGCTTCGCTGTACTTGGTGCCAAGCTGGAAAATGTGACCGACTTCGATGCCGCGCTTGAGGTCCAGCGTGCCTTTGCCGTCGGGGCTCGGCTCACCGGCAACCACGTTGCGCAGGTCGGCCACCGCCGGCTCCGGCAGGTCCCGCCCCCAGTTGACCCCGCGCAGATGCGCGCCGGCCTTGTTCGCGCCGCAGACAAAGTCCGCGACCGCAGCCGCCGCATGGTCGGCAATCACCGGAATCGGGGCGCCGACCGGTCCCAGCGTGCCCGGGCCGCAGCCGAAGGCGGCGTGGATTTCCGGCGCTTTGGCGAAGCGCAGCGGGCTCGCGACCAGCGGTAGACCCTGCGCCTTGACCGCGTTGAGGTCGTGATCGCCGCGCAGGACCAGCGCAACCAGCCCGCCGCCTTCGGCTTCGACGACCAGCGTTTTCAGGCACTGCGCGGGCGCGACTTTGAGGAAAGTCGAGACTTCCTCGATTGAATGCTGGGTAGGCGTGACCGCTTCAGCGAGCGCCTCCTGCGGTGCCGGGCGCGGGCCCGGCGCGGGGGAGGGCACCATTTCGACGTTGGCGGCAAACTCGCCGGTGCTGGAGAAGGCGATGAGGTCTTCGCCGGAATCGGCCAGCACGTGGAACTCATGCGACTTCGAGCCGCCGATGTTGCCGGTGTCGGCCAGCACGGCGCGCCAGGAGAGGCCGATGCGGTCGAAAATCCGGCTGTAGGCGGCGTACATGTCCTGATAGGTCTCTTCCAGCGAGGCATGGTCGAGATGGAAGGAATAGGCGTCCTTCATCAGAAATTCGCGCGCCCGCATGATGCCGAAGCGCGGTCGGATTTCGTCACGGAACTTGGTCTGAATCTGGTAGAAATTGACCGGCAGCTGCTTGTAGCTGCGCAGCTCGCGGCGGGCGACGTCGGTGATGACTTCTTCGTGCGTCGGGCCCAGACAGAACGAACGGTCGTGGCGGTCGGTGAAGCGCAGCAGTTCCGGACCGTATTTGTCCCAGCGTCCGGATTCCTGCCATAGCTCGGCCGGCAGCACGCCGGACATCAGCAGTTCCTGCGCGCCGGCGCGGTCCATTTCTTCGCGCACCACGGCCTCGACTTTGCGCAACACCCTGAGGCCCAGCGGCAGCCAGGTGTACACCCCGGTCGCCAGCTGGCGGATCATGCCGGCGCGCAGCATCAGCTGATGGCTGATGACTTCGGCGTCGGCCGGGGACTCTCGCAGGGTGGGCAGCAGCAGCTTGGAAATTCGCATGATGGTCGCTCGCTTGAAAAACAGGGCCTGAGGCGGGGTGCCGGCGGACGCGGCATTCTCGGCACTCCCCGCGCGTGGCGCAACGCTGGGTCGCGTGGAAAGTTCGGTTTTATCTCGCATTCCGGCGATTTTTGCCTTGAATCGGCCTGCAAATCCTTTTATGGTGCCAGCCCCTTTCGCAACGGCCGCGAAGCCATCGCGCCGTGCAACCCGGGACACTGCCGTGCCGGCACCCACGAGGTGCAGGCAACAGGTCGACGCCCCTGCCGTTATCGCGGCAGCCGGTCAGGTCTGACGGCGCTTAACACATCTGGTTAGGAGCAAGTCCATGAGCGAGCAATTACGGGGCGCCGAAATTTTTGTGCGCGCCCTGATCGACGAAGGCGTTGAGTTCCTGTTCGGCTACCCCGGTGGGGCCGTGCTGCACATCTACGACGAACTCTACAAACAAGACACCATCAAGCACATTCTGGTCCGCCACGAGCAGGGCGCGACGCACGCCGCCGACGGCTATGCGCGCGCCACCGGCAAGCCCGGCGTGGTGCTGGTGACCTCCGGGCCGGGCGCGACCAACGCCGTCACCGGCATCGCCACCGCCTACATGGATTCGATTCCGCTGGTGGTCTTTACCGGCCAGGTGCCCACCCACCTCATTGGCAACGATGCCTTTCAGGAAGTGGACAGCATCGGCATCACCCGCCCCTGCGTGAAGCACAACTTTCTGGTCGAGCGGGTCGAAGACCTCGCCGCCACCATCAAGAAAGCGTTTTACGTGGCGACTTCCGGCCGCCCGGGCCCGGTGGTCATCGACGTGCCGAAAGACGTGACTGCCAACGTCTGCGCTTACGAATATCCGAAAACTGTCGAGATCCGCTCCTACAAGCCGAACACCAAAGGCCATCCGGGGCAGATCAAGAAAGCCGCCCAGCTCATCATGGCCGCCGAGCGTCCGATGATTTACACCGGCGGCGGGGTGATTCTGGATAACGCCTCGTCCGAACTGACCCAGTTCGCGCGCCTGCTGGGCTTCCCGGTGACCAACACCCTGATGGGGCTGGGCGCGTACCCGGGCAGCGACCCGCAGTTCATTGGCATGCTGGGCATGCACGGCACCTACGAATCGAACATGGCGATGCATCAGTGCGACGTGCTGATCGCGATCGGCGCGCGCTTCGACGACCGGGTCACCGGCGATCTGGCCAAGTTCTGCCCGACGGCCCGCATCATCCACATCGACATCGACCCGGCGTCGATCTCGAAGAACGTGCGGGTGGAAGTGCCGATCGTCGGCAGCGTGACCAATGTGCTGTCGGAGCTCAATCGCCTGCTGCAGGAAGCCGGTGTCACGCCGGTCGACCGCGAATCCAACCCCTGGTGGCGGCAGATTCGCGAGTGGCAGAAGCTTGACTGTCTGCGCTACGACAAGGGCAGCAAGCTCATCAAGCCGCAGGCGGTGATCGAGGCGCTGCATCGGGTGACCGGCGGCGACGCCTACGTCACCTCCGACGTGGGCCAGCACCAGATGTGGGCCGCGCAGTTCTACAAGTTCGACCAGCCCCGGCGCTGGATCAACTCCGGTGGCCTCGGCACCATGGGCTTCGGCCTGCCCTCCGCAATGGGCGTGCAGTTGGCGTTCCCCGACAAGCAGGTGGCCTGCGTGACCGGCGAAGCGAGTTTCGTGATGTGCGTGCAGGAGCTTTCCACCTGCCTGCAGTACGACCTGCCGATCAAGGTCGTTAGCCTCAACAACCGCTACATGGGCATGGTGCGGCAGTGGCAGGAGTTCTTCTACGACCGCCGCTATTCGCATTCCTACATGGACGCCCTGCCGGACTTCGTGAAGCTCGCCGAAGCCTTCGGGCACGTCGGCATGCGCATTGAAGATCCGGCCGACGTCGAAGGCGCGTTGAAAGAAGCGTTCTCCCACAAGAAGCGGCTGGTGCTGATGGACTTCATCACCGACCAGAGCGAGAACGTTTATCCGATGATTGCGGCCGGCAAAGGGCATCACGAAATGCATCTGGCGCCGTCTTCCACCACCGAGCGGGAGCTGGCCTGAGATGCGTCACACCATTTCGATCCTGCTGGAGAACACCGCCGGCTCCTTGTCGCGGGTGGCGGGGCTGTTCTCGGCGCGTGCCTACAATATTGAGTCCCTGTCGGTCGCGCCGACCGAAGACCCCACCGTTTCCCGCCTGACGCTGGTGACCCGCGGCTCGCCGGAAATGATCGAGCAGATCGTCAAACAGCTGAACAAGCTGGTCGATGTGATTCGCCTCATCGACCTCAACGAAGGGCAGTCCATCGAGCGCGAGCTGATGCTGGTGAAAGTGCGGGCGATTGGCGCCGAGCAACGCGCGGAGCTTGCACGTCTGAGCGACATCTACGGCGGGCGCATCGTGGACGTCACCGAGTCCAGCTACATCATCGAGCTGACCGGTGACGGTGAAAAACTCGACGCGTTCATTGAGACCATAAGCGCCAAGCGCGTGCTGGAAGTCGTGCGCTCCGGGGCGCTGGGCATTCTGCGCGGCACCAAGGCGCTGCGCGCCTGAAACAACCCAAACTTTTCAAACGACAGTCGGACTGACCCGGCGGGATCAAACAGGAGTAACACCACATGGCCCTGAACATTTATTACGACAAAGACGCCGACCTCTCCCTGATCAAGGGCAAAAAGGTCACCATCGTCGGCTACGGCTCGCAAGGCCACGCCCATGCCAACAACCTGAAGGACTCCGGCGTGCAGGTCGTGGTGGGACTGCGCAAGGGCTCTTCCAGCTGGACCAAGGCAACCAATTCCGGGCTGGCCGTCGCCGAAGTGGCGGATGCGGTCAAGGGCGCCGACCTCATCATGATCCTCGCCCCGGACGAAACCCAGGGCGACCTCTACCGCGCCGAGATCGAGCCGAACATCAAGGAAGGCGCTGCGCTGGCCTTCGCCCACGGCTTCAACATCCACTTCGGCCAGATCACCCCGCGTGCGGATCTGGACGTGATCATGATTGCTCCCAAGGCACCGGGCCACACTGTGCGTTCCGAGTTCGTCAAGGGCGGCGGCATCCCTGACCTGATCGCGATCTACCAGGACGCTTCCGGCAATGCCCGCAACGTCGCGCTGTCCTACGCCTGTGGTGTCGGCGGTGGCCGTACCGGCATCATCGAAACCACCTTCAAGGACGAAACCGAAACCGACCTGTTCGGCGAGCAGACCGTGCTGTGCGGCGGCGCCACCGCGCTGATCCAGGCCGGATTCGAGACGCTGGTCGAAGCCGGCTACGCGCCGGAAATGGCCTACTTCGAGTGCCTGCACGAACTGAAGCTGATCGTCGACCTGATCTACGAAGGCGGCATTGCGAACATGCGCTACTCCATTTCCAACACCGCCGAGTACGGTGACTTCACGCGCGGTCCGCGCATCGTCACCGACGAGACCAAGAAGGAAATGAAGAAAATCCTCTCCGAAATCCAGAACGGCGAATTCGCCCGCGAATGGATGGGCGAGAACAAGACCGGCGCCTCGGTGCTTAAGGCCAAGCGCCGTATTGCCCGCGGCCATCAGATCGAGGAAGTCGGCGAGCGCCTGCGCGGCATGATGCCGTGGATCAAGGCCAATCGTCTGGTCGACCAGTCCAAGAACTGAGCGCGTCCCACCCCGCCTGCCCGCCAGCCATGGC
>JAURHQ010000187.1 GCA_030833185.1 Gammaproteobacteria bacterium
TGGGCGGACTCGATCAGCGGCCGCTGCGCCTGCCGGCGGCCGAAGCCCTGCTGGCCGCGCGCTCCCTAACCGTCGGACTGGATGAATCGGAACTCGCCGCGCTGTTCACCGGCCTTGCGCTCGACCCGCCCCCCGACGCGCATGCGCCACTCGCCTATCGCCTGCAGATTGCCCGCGAACTTCTGCGGCGCGCCCTTATCGACCTGACCGGGAGCCGCACCCATGGCTGAGCACACGTTTGATATCTCGATCACCGTCAACGGCCAGCCCGTTGCCGCGCGGGTTGAAGCGCGCACCCTGCTGACGGATTTCCTGCGCCGGCACGCCGGCGTCAATGGTCCGCGTTTTGGCTGCGAGGAAGGCGCCTGCGGCGCCTGCACGGTGGAAATGAACGGCGCGACGGTGAAGTCCTGTCTGGTGCTGGCGGTGCAGGCCGAAGGCGCGCAGGTGCTTACCGCTGAAGGCCTCGCCAGCGGCAACGAACTGGCCCCCGTGCAGCAGGCCTTCGTCCAGTGCCACGCCGTGCAGTGCGGCTATTGCACGGCAGGCATGGTGATGAGCACGCGCGACTTCCTGAATCGTCACCCTGACGGCCAATTCACGGACGAGGCCCTGCGCGAGGCGCTGACCGGCAACTACTGCCGCTGCACCGGCTATAACCACATCCTGCAGGCGGCGAAAGTGGCCGCCGGGCAGGCGGCGCCGCTGGCGCGACTGGAGTCCGAAGTCGACCACCGCGGCGGCTTCATTGGCCAACCCATCGCGCGACGCGAAGACCGGCGCCTGGTGATGGGCGGCGGGCGCTACGTCGATAACCATTCAACGCCGGCCGACCTGCATCTCGTGATGGTCCGCGCCACCCGCGCCCACGCGCGCATCGTCAACATCGACGTCAGTCGCGCGCAGGTCGCGCCGGGCGTGGTGAAAGTGGTCACCGGCCGGGACGCGCTGTCGCGCTGGCAGCCCATCGCGCCCTCGGTGCAGATGGACGGACTCAACATGCCGCATCGGCACGCAATGGCGGTCGACAAGGTCATTTTTTTCGGTGAGCCCGTGGCCTTTGTGCTGGCGGCAACGCCCGAGCAGGCGGAAGACGCCGCGGCCCTCGTCGTCGTCGATTACGCAGACCTGCCGGTGAACGTCGACATGCTTGCCGCCGCCGTCGAACCCGCTGACAGTGCGGCGCTGGTCTATCCCGAATGGGGCAGCAACCTGCAGCGTGATTTCCAGTTTGAAATTGGCCCGGTGGACGAGGTCTTCGCCAGCGCCGATCTGGTGGTGGACGAGGTCATCACTTCGCATCGCTACGGCGCCATGCCGATGGAAACCCGCGTGACCTGGGCGCATTTCGAGCCGGGCGAGCAGCGGCTCACCGTCCGCGCATCAACCCAGGTGCCGCACCAGATGCGGCTCTACATGAGCCAGGTGTTTGGCATTCCCGAGGCGCGCATTCAGGTGCTGGCCGGCGACGTTGGCGGCGGCTTCGGCGCCAAGCTGTCGGTCGATGTGGAGCACGTGGTGGCGCTGGCGTCCATCATGAGCGGACGGCCCGTGAAGTATTTCGAGAGCCGCCGTGAATGGCTGCATTCGGGTCCGGCGGCGCGCGATATTCACACCCGCTCTCGCGCGGCGTTCCGCCGCGACGGCCGGCTGCTGGCGCTGGAAACCGACATCTATGCCGACATGGGCTGCGACGGCGCGGAGCGCGCCTGCGGGCTGGGCATGCCGATCAACGGTGGGCTCTACACGCCCAGCGCCTATCGGGTTGAGACCTATCGCACCCGCGTGCGCTGCGTGGTGACCAACAAGGCGCCCTACAGCGCCTATCGCGGCTACGGCAAGGACATCGCCAATCTGTTTATCGAGCGCGTGATGGATCAGGCGGCGCTGCAACTGGGTCTGGACCCGGTGGATATGCGGCGCATAAACCTGCTCGAAACCTACCCGCATCAGATCTGCACCGGTGCGATTATCGAAAACGGCTCGCTGCGCGAGGCGCTGGAGAAGCTGGTCGTCATGATGGACCTGCCCGCCCTGCGCAAGGCGCAGGCCGAGGCCCGCGCCGCGGGTCGCTATCTGGGCTTCTCGCTGGCGTCTTACATCGAGCCCTCCGGTTTTGCGTTTCCGGGCAGCACCTTTCAAAACTACGAGTCCGCCACCGTGCGGGTCGCCGCCGACGGCTCGGTGCATGTGATGACCGGCATCCAGAACATCGGGCAAGGCATCGAGACTGCCTACGCGCAGGTCACGGCGGACGCGCTCGGTTGTGCGCTGTCGGACGTCACCGTGTCCTGGGGCGATACCACCGCCATTCCCTTCGGCTCGGGCACCTATTCCAGCCGCGGCGCGATGTATGCCATTGGCGCGATCGTGGCGGCGGCCGCCACGGTGCGCGAACGCCTGGTGCAGGGCGGCGCCGTGCTCCTGCAATGCGCGCCGGAAGAGATTGAAATCGAGAACGGCGTGATCTCGCGCCGGGGCTGGGACGCACAGTGCACGCTGCGCGAGTTGGCCTATGCGGCCTATGTGCTGCCGGGCGCAGAGGTCGTGCTGGCGAAGGCCGATGGCCCGCTGCTCGAATCCACCAACACCTATCGCCACCCGCAGGTGAACTGGCAGGCGGACGCCATGGGCCGGGCGCAGGTTTATCCCGCGCACCCCGGCGGCGCCGCCGGTGCCTGGGTGGAAGTGGATCCGGCGACCGGGCAGGTCGAGGTCAAAAAAATCTGGATGGTGTCAGACCACGGCGTGGTGCTGAATCCGGTGATTCTGGCCGGCCAGACCAAGGGCGCGGTGGTCCAGCAGATCGGCGGCACGCTCTACGAATGGCTGGGCTACGACGCCGCCGGCGTGCCGTTGGCGAACAATCTGAAAGACTACGGCATGCCCACCGTGTGGGCGGCGCCGGAGATTGAAGTGGCGCATCTGGTCACCCCCTCGCCGGCCACCCGCATCGGGGCCAAGGGCGCGGGCGAGGACGGCTGCATTGCGACCAGCACGGTGCTGATGGGCGCGGTGGAAGACGCATTGCGGCCCTTCGGGGTGAAGGTAATGGACAGCACGCTGTTCCCGGCGCGCGTCCATGCCCTCATCGAGGCGGCGCGGCGCTAGGGCCACGCCCGCCCCGCGATCATCGGCGCCTCAGCGCGGGGTCGGCTCGAGCTTGATCCCGCGCTCGGCGAACACTTCCTTGGCCGCCAGAATGCCGTTGATGGCGGCCGGGAAGCCGGCGTAAACCGCCATTTGCATGATGACTTCCACGATTTCGCGCGGGCTGCAGCCCGCATTCAGCGCGCCTTTGATGTGCGCCTTCAGCTGCGGCTGGGCGTTACCCAGCGCGGTCAGCGCGGCGACCGTCGCGAGTTCACGGGTGGTCAGCGGCAACTGCGGCCGCGCCACCACGTCGCCGTAGGCAAAGTCGGTCACCCACTCGGCCAGTTCCGGCGCAATGTCGCGCAGGCTTTCCACCATCTTGCCCGCGCCGTCGCCGGTGATGGTGTTGAGTGCCGTCATGCCGCGGGCGTGCCGGTCGTAGGTGGGCTCTGCAGCCGAAGCGGTCTGCGCGCCTAGCGCCAGCAGGATGAGGAGCGAAAGTCGGGGCAGCGAGTGGCGCATGGGGATTACTTCCGTGGTTGCAGGTGAATAGAACCAAAGAGGGCTACTGGTCCGGCGCCAGCGCGTCGAGGTCGGACAGCGCGTGGCCCCAGTCGCGTTTCGCCGCCAGATACCGGCGGTTCCACTGACTGACGCCCGTGACATGGCCGACCGGCGTGATGTCGCGCAGGCCAAAGTCGTTCAGGTCGCGAATCTTTTTCGGGTTATTGGTCAGCAGGCGGAACGGCGCGCCGCCCGCGAAGTGATGTAACAGCGCCGCGGCATCGGTGAAGTCGCGCGAATCATCCGGCAGCCCCAGCGTGCGATTGGCCTGATAGGTGTCTTCGCCCGCGTCTTGCAGCAAATAGGTCGCGGCTTTCGCCCACAGGCCAATGCCCCGGCCTTCATGGCCCGACATGTAAATCAGCAGCCCGCCGGCCGGGTCTTCGTTGATCCGCTGCAAGGCCGACACAAACTGCGGCCCGCATTCGCAGCGCTGCGAGCCAAACACATCGCCCGTCAAACAGCTGGAATGCACGCGCACCAGCGGGTTATGCAGCGGGCCTGCGGGACCGATGCGCAACACGCTGTTGACCGCCATGCTGGAGGCGAGCATCGCAAACAGGTGCTGCCCGCCCTGCTGGTGCAGGTCGCGCGCCAGATCTTCCACCTTGGCGAGTTCGGTGCTGCGCACGGTGGCATACCACTGGGCCATGATGTGGACGCCGTCCAACTGCAGTGGCAGCGGAATCGGACCGAGCACATTGATCGCAAGCTCGCCCTCCGGCGGCGGCTGTTCTGCGCTGATCGTGGCGCCCTGACCGTTGATGCGAATGAGTTTGCCGTCCGCGATCAGGCGGGCGCGCACTGCGGGGTTCAGATACGTAAACATGCAAATCCTGCCAGGGTCAGCGCGTGCCGCCCGGGTTATTGGTCGGCGCCGGCGACCGCGGCCTGGCGCGCTTGCCGCAGAAAAGTAAACAGCAGTCGGGCGTTTTTAGGCGGCCTGCCGTGCTCGCGGTCGGCCCGGGCATCCCGCGCCAGTTGCTGCACGGTGGCCAGGTCAACGCCGGCGCAACGGGCGCTGATTTCCGTCAGGCAGTCCTCATCGCCGGCCAGCAGGGCGTCGCGCCAGCGCTCCACGTCGTGCAGCAGGCGCACGTCGATCCGGTGCGGCTCGCGGAGCGCGTTGAGGCCTTCGCGGATCTGCGCCGGATTATGCTCGCTCAACAAATTGGCCAGATGACGCAGGTGGCGCTGCAGGGCGCCGTGTTTCAGCCGCCGCCCTTCGATCACCGCGTCGCGGACCGACTCGTCCAGCCCCAGCCGGCGCAACTGGCGGTCGCCCAGCGCCACCAGTTCCTCGCCCAGCGCCTTGATGCCGTGATGCTCGCGCTTGAGTGCCGACTTGCTGATCGGGCTGTCGTCGTCGGGAAAAAAATCGTTCAACACTGCTGCTCCGGTCTATCGGGTGACGCCGCGCGGCCGAAGTCGCCAGCGTAAGCGCCGCATGGTAAGCGGGCGAGGCCGCCGACGCGACCCGTCAAGGACCTACCACATCAGATCGTCTGGCACCGGATGCGCCAGATAGGCCTCGTCCACCGGCGTCGGCGTATCGGCGTTTTGCACCACCAGAAACTGCGGCGCACGGGCACGAACCGCCTCGGCGCCCTCCAGCGTTACCAGCACATAGCGATTACGCAGCCGCACGATAGCCAGTTCGCCGCGGGTCAACGCGGCCCGGGTGTCGGCCGTCATGTAGAGCCGTTTGACCGACGAGCCGTCGACGAAGTTATAGGCCTCCTCGCCGTTGTTGTGCGCGCGGCGATGGGGTTCGATGAGCTGCGCGATCTGCGCCACCAAGGCTTTTTGCGCCGCGCGGGCTTCGCGTTCGGCGTTCAGCGCGCGGTCGCGGGCAGCCTTTTCGGCCTGCGCCTTTTCGGCCTGGGCTTTCGCGCTTTGCGCGCGGGCGGCGGCTTGTGCATCGGCCTTGTTGGGCGGCGTTCTGCGGTCCTCACGACGCTGCTGCTTATGCGCTTCCTTGACCTCCTTCTCCTTGACGAGGCCGGCTTTTAGCAGTTGATCCTGCAAGGCGTTGCGCATGAAAAAAACTCTCCGTTCTAGATGCGGTTGTGCTGAAGGGCGGCACCCGTTGCCGGCACGTCCCCGTTCGCGGGCCGGCTGGCCTGCGGCCTGAGCCCGCGGAGCGACCAGGGCGCAGGATAACGCCTCCCCGGCCGGAGCGGACGGAAACACGGCGTGGTCTTAAAAAACGCAGGCTCCGCCTGCCCCGAATGCCAGCCCGACTGGCCTACCAGCGGCAAGGGTCGCAGCTCCGTCGGATCACGCAGCAACTCGCTGTTGGCGATGGCATCGGCCACTGCCTCCAGGATCGCGCCGGGCGCGTCCGCGTCCTCTTGCACCACCACCAGACACTTGGCAACGGGCAGACTCCAGGGCACCAGGCCCTGCTCCAGCAGGGCGTGACCAAAGAGGTATACCCGCGCGCCGCAGCTAAAGCCCTCGGCGGCGAAGAGCCCCGCCCAGTCGTGGCGATCCCAGAGCGCCAGCAGCGACGTGTCCTCCAGCACCACCACCGCGCCCGCTTCATCAAAATGCGTCAAGGCGCACTGGGCGCGGGTGCGCGGCTCACCTGTGCGCGCTGCGAACTCGCGCACGTAAGCCGCATTGACCGCGCTTTTCAGGGCGAAGCGTTCCAGCCACATCAGCGCGTTGAAGAGGTCGTGCCAGGACTCGGGCCGGGTCGCGATGGCGCCGTGACGGTAGATGCGCGCTTCGTAATGCAGCCCGTCAGCCAGCAGCGCAGGCGTCTGCGCGACGAACCGCAGGGGTTGGCCGGCATAGCGGTGCCGTAGCGTATCGCCGTATTGATTCAAGACGTCGAGCGGCGGCCAGTCTGGCGCGGTCAACAGCGGCCCGTAGCGGCCAAAATCCGCGTAAAGCGGGTGCTTAAAGCAGGCGGCCGTGACCTCGCTGCGGGCGGGCGCGTGGAATCGCATGACAAAGCGCGCGCGGCGGGCGCCTCAGGGCACGACCGACACGAAC